>CAYJNP010000001.1:0-37761 GCA_964371665.1 uncultured Eubacteriales bacterium
ACGAAATCATTGAATCCTTCATCATGTAAAAATAAATATCCACAGTTCTTTCTTCAAAAGTTCCATTGGAATAAACGACTTTAATATCCTCTTCTTTATCTACTATTTTAAAATAAACATTATATTTATTTTTCTTACTATTACTGATGAATAATTCTATAATTTCATAAGAATCATTTTTACCACTATTTGCAAAAAATATGTATTTTATTCCACTATCTGATTCTATATTAACATTTCCAAATAACAAAAATATGTTTTTATTTAAATTAATATCTGTATCTGTTGTAATGTATTCATCTAAATTTAAAACTAATAAATCATATTCTCTATCAGCTTGACTTTCCCATTCTTCTTTCAATAATTCTGTTTCTTTTTCACTTTCTTTAACATAATTAATTCCTGAAGTTATAGATATAATTAAGAAAACAATAAATACTATAAAAGAAATTATTGTACCTATTATATAATCTTCGCTTAAAAATCCCAAAAATAATGCAAAAGATATTATACAAATTATTATACAAATAAACATATAAAATGTAAACATAAATTAATTATTCCTTTTCAAATATTTCTTAGTAATTGTAAAATTGTTTTCATATAAATCATCTACTAAATTTAATTCATCATCTCTATTGAATTCTCTTAAATAATTTTCAACTCTATCTGGTAAATAATTTAAAAACATTTCCATTCCATCTGTTATAGTTTTACTGAAAAATTCACTTGTATAATTATCATGATCAGCTTTAGAATAACTGTCATGAATTATAGAATTTCCTTCTTTAATCCAAAAATCATCAGAAACATATTCTGAATATTTTTCATTAAACTCTTTATTATCAGACTCCATTTTAGTTATAAAACCATTTTTAGTTTTACATTCCATTTTATAAATATCGAAATTCATTTTGTTTAGATCAAAACATAAAACAAAACCTTTCATTATTTTTCCTCCTCTATAGGTTCCCAAGCGACAAGATAATCTATTTCATCATCATCGCTATATAAACTAATTTCTATAATTGATTTATCATCAACTCTTCTCGAAACATATCTATCATATACATTTGCATAAGCATCATTGAAAAATTCATTAGCTTCTTCACATGTATCAAACGATTCTGTTTCATCCAGACCAGATAAACTTCCGGTCTTTCTATTATATTCATGAACATTTACATAATATTTCATAAAAATATTCCTTTCTTCATAGACATCTTCATGGACATTTTGTCCATGTTGTTAAACATAAATAAAATCATTTACAGTATATTTAACATTAGAAGCCCAATTTAATTTAAGTATTTCTTTTTCTATAATATGATCCAATTCATAACAATCATTATTATGTAATATTTTCATTGATTCTTTGAATAATATAAAATTATCTTCAATATTATAGAAAATATATTGTAATTCTTTTTGTATTTTGTCCGTTAATAAACGACAATCATCTACTGTATTATAAATAACAGAAAATAAAGAAAATGTATTTATCGATGACCATGCTATATAAGGTCTCGCTTCCATATTTGTTATTTCTATTAATTTTCCTTTTAAAGAAACGGCTTTAGTAAGCCAAAATTCACCTGTTTCTAATGCATCTGGTACTAATTTATTTTCATATAAATAATTAGAATTAAATAAATTTTCATCATTCTCATCAATTTCTAATTCATATAAAACAAATTGATCTCCTACTTTAAATCTTTCATTAAAACAAACAGCTTGCAAACATCCACCTATAGAATCACTAAAACAAATTCTTGGAGTTAATCTCTCTTCATCTCCTCCGGCTCTATTAGGAACTCTAGGTTCAAACGTCTTATCTAATTCTTTTTCAAAACTAATATGATATAATTTAATCATTTTATCTCTCCTATTTATATATTTATTGGGTAAGGGTAGAATACAGGTAAAAGACCAAAATAATTCGTACATCTTTCATCTAAATATTCTAATTCTACATTACTATATTTAATAAGATTAGACCACGGTAATTGTTTAATATGTTCTAATAATATTTTTAAAATATATTCCGAAGAATCTAAATTTTCTTTTATAAGTTTCTCTGCAACTTTATAAAATTTTCTTCTTTTATTTCTATATAAATTATAGAATTTATTTTTTAATTCGTCAAGTATAAAATGAATTTTTTCTCTACCTTCAATTTCAACATAATCTTCTAAATTGTCACAAATTGTTTTATATAATAAATAAAAATCCATTATTTCCCAAACTAATACATCTCTTTTTTTAAAATTTTTAATTTTAACTTTATAACCTCTAAGTTGAAATAATGGTTCCTTTAACCAATACTCACCTGTATAACAAGCGTCAGGAACCCAATTATTTTTAACTATTTCTTTATTAGTTGTTACGTTTTCTGAATTATCTACATCTACTATATATTCATAGATAGTAAATTCATCATTTACATTGAAATCATGTAATGATAATGCAGACATTGCTCCTTCAATGGAATCACTAAAACAAACTCTTTTTATTGTATTTTCTTCACCAATACCGTAAGAAAGAGGAACTCTTGGTTGAAACCATTTGAATTGAGTTCCTTCTTTGCTTAAATGATATAAAACTTTTTTATTCATTAAAATTTCCCTTTAAATTTCATTTTACTTTCTCTATGAAATTTGATATATTTATCATCATGTTCTTCTAATTTCTTTTTAAATTCTTCACTACTTAAATCGAAATCTATTGGCAACATTATGAAATGTTTTAATTGATTTTTAACATCAACGCTTTCATATTCTTTTACTTGTTTTATTTCCATAGGAAATATTTCAATAGGTTTATATTCTATTTTTAAAAATTTTAAATTTTCTTCTTCTTTTATATTTAATCTATAAGTTACTTTATTATAATTATAATCAACATATAATAATCTGAATTCGTCACCATTTTTATCATCGCAAATAGAATTAAGATAATGTTTGTTCTGAATGAATGAAATCGTATAATGATAACCTAAACAAAAGACATCAACTATAATTTTTAAAGGTTTTATTCCGCCGTAAAAATCTTTTGTATAACAAACAACTTCATTAATATTTAATTTTTGTTTTATAAAATAATAATCATTATCATAATCTAAATTTTTATTTATTCTATCTAGAACATGTCTTATTTCAGCAATATTAAAATTTAAGTTTTGTTTTCTAAAAATATATGAACAAGAAGTTGTATTATTATCATTTAATATTTCTAAAATAATATCAATTAATTGTTTTATATCGTCATATTTTTCTTTAAAATTAATCATTATTTTCCTTTCTTTTTATTTTTCTGCCAAATCCTCTTTCATATCTTTTAGAAAGTAAATCTAAATAATATTTATCCGCTTCTTTTGCGAAATTTTCGAATTCTTCAGAAAATAAATCAAAATCAATAGGTATTGTCATACTAAGAGCTTTTTTAGTATGGTAGAGTTTAGTTTCTTCATTTGTTTGTTTTACTGTCATTGGTGTTATTGTAAATGGTTGAAATTCTACATTTAAATATTTAAAATCTTCTTCATTTATATCTAAAATATAATAAATTCCATCATTTTCATAATATTCTACTTCATATAAAATAAATTTAAAATCATTTTGAACTTTATTATAATTTGTAAAAGATAATATATAATTTTTCCCATGACAATGAATGTTAATAATAATTCTTGTAGGATTAATCCAAAGATCATTAAAATATTTTATTTTTACACTTACACCATAATAATTTAATTCTTTAAATTTTTCCTCGAAAGTTTCTTTAATATCATTTTTTAATCTATTAGTTATAATATTTATTTCAGCTCTATTCAAAACGAAAGGATCATTTTTAAATAAATTATAAAATGAATTTGTATTTTCTCGATTCATAAATTTCAAAATTATTTCAATTAATTCTTTTACGTTATTATATTTTTCTTTAAAATTAATCATCTTTTTCCAATTCCTCAATTCTTTCTTTTAAATCATCTATTTCATTTTTAGCATCTTCTAATTCACTATCTAATTCATTATATTCTTCAATAGATTTATAATCATCTGATGGATCAAATTCAGAAATACTGATAGAATTACCATTATTCTTTATTACTAATTCTAACACATCAAATCTTAAATTATATTTTTCTTTTATTTTATTGATTTCTTCTTCCAAAATCATAACATCTGATAAACTTAATGGCATCAAAAATCATCACTCTCACATTCGGTAATAATAACACTATTACCACAATTTTTTATTTTTATATTTAGAACATCTATATTTATTCCATTTTTTTCAAGTATTTCAAAAATACCTTCTTCAAGAATAGATACATCGCTCACTGTTAATTTTTTAAACATACATACTCCTCTTCTACATAATTAAATAAATTACTATCTAATTTTTCATATTTAATTGTATAAATTTTTTGTTCGGCATCTTCTCGAATAAAATTAAATAATTCATCTTCTTTATTGAAATTCATTAAAATATTATGAAATGCATAATAAAGTTCTGTTATATCTTCATATTCTTTTAAAATATTATAATATTCTTCTTCAAGATTAATTTCTTTAAATAAATCTTTTGTTTTTAAAATCATAAAATCTTTATCAATCATTTCATGACATAAATGATAATCAAAAGAACTTTCATTTATTTTTAATTTTTCGCCTTTTAATTCTACCTCACATAATAACCAATATTCCTTCGTCGATATTGCATCTGGAACTAATTTGTTTTTATGTAAGTAATTATAATCTCTAATATTTTCTTTATAAAAATTACTATTTTCATCAACAATCAATGTATAAACATAGAAGTTATTACAATCATCTATATCATCGTAATAACCTCCAATTGCTTGAATACATCCCTCGATTGTTTCACCAAAACAAATTCTTGGAGTTGTATAATCTTCTCCAACCATTGGATCTTCAGGAATCCTCGGTATGAATTTTTTTGTTTTAATTTTTTCTGAAATATCGTAATCTAATGAAACATGATATAATGTTTTCATTATTCTTCCTCCAATTTATCATCTATATTTTCTATAATATTGTTTATTATATTAGCATGATTGCTTAAATCTTCTTTATATTTTTTATAGAAATTTATATAAATTTCATCTAATTTATCAAAATCATATACGATAGATAATTGTAATGAATTTAAACCATCAAAATTATAATATTCTTCATCCGTTGTTTCAGAGTTAAATCTAACCGTGTATTTCTTCTCTGAATTTGTACTTAAAAATACATATATTTTATCTGTTTCTTCAAATAAATTAAATACATATTCAACCTTATCAATATTATAAGTTATCTTCGTTATTCTTTCTCTCCATTTATCAAAAAGAAATTCGACAAATCCATCATTTGTTTTAACATAATAGTTATAAGAATTCTCCCAAAAAGTTAATGTATTAAAACCAAATCTTAATAAATTAGGATTTTCAATTAATGTTTTTGTTAAGAAATCATGTCTTTCTCTTATCATCGGATCAAAAGTTTCTATTCTTTTAATTGTTTTTTCAAACATTATTCAACCAGCTTTCTGAAATAATTTAAAACTTCAAACATTGCATATGTATCTAATTTACAATATTTTATTAAATTATTTATTATTTGTTCCTTATTAGGATTATCTTCAGTTAGTTGTTGATAAGCAACCATTGCTTCTTGTCCGTTTCCAACTTCCATATCATTATATGAATAATTTGAACAAATAGGTAAAACTTTTTTCAATGAATATGAACCATGTAAATCTTCATGATAAAAATTTAAACCAGAATCATTTTCATCTTCTTCAATTCCTAAACTTTTATAAAGTGTACTATTTCCTTTTACAATATACATTAAATCAAAAATTCTATCATGTAATTTCATTAAATCTTCAGTATAATTCATATAAATATTAGATAGTTCTTTTATTCTTTGTTTTTCAAAAGTAGCATTATAAGCCATAATAGTTCCACCATCATCTTTAATATTTTCTAATAATCCTTTGATAATTTCTAACCTAACATCTTCATTGAAATTTTTAGAAACAAATTCAAAATGATCATTATCAAAATCACAAACACCTGGTTCTCTTTCGATATGTAAAGAATATTGAAATACAGATTGTGTATATGGTTTTTCTCCTATAAATCTTGGAATAGGACAATTAAAAGTTTCAAAATCTAAATGATAAATAGGATATTTTAATTGTGATAAGCCTAATTTTATTTTTTCTTTATTAATATAAGTTTCTTTATTATATTGTAATAAATGTTTCGGATTTACGAAATCTTCTAAATTTAAATCTTCCAAATATTTAAAACCTTCATTAATAATATTTTCCTTTTTACGTTTATTAGATAAATTAATATTTCCGAATAAAGTAAATACAGAATTTTTTTCATTTGCATGTGGAAAACAATGATTAAAAAATTCACATTCCGTTGTCTTTTTATGTGCACATTTTTGTGAAAAAGCTATTTCAGTTAAATCTTCATCTAAATTAATACTTTTTATAAAATTTAAATCATCTTCAATTGTATATGCATAATCATTAACATAATCAGTTAAATTGATAGCTTTAATAATATTACAATCACTATTTACCGCAAGATCATCGACACCATGTATAAAATCTTTGTTTAAAACAATTAAATAATAATTAACCTTAGTACCTTTATATTCTTTACCTAAAACATATGCTTGATAAAGTAAATCTTTAACTTCTTTTAATTTTCCTAATTTTTCTATTGCTTTTAATTTCTTTTTATCTGTTTCCTCTGGATTGTAAATTAATTTTAATTTTTCATCAAAAGCACCAGTATCTATAAATCTTCTTGTCGTTGTCGCTTTTACTTCGTATAAACCACTACTTAAACTGTTTGTTCTAAAAATATCAGCAAAAGCAAATAATTTAAATCCATCTACTTCTTTATAAATTCTAAATTGTTCTTCTACCTTATCGGAAGTAACTAAATTTTTATTAACTTCAAAAGGTAAATCAATATCAAAATCAACATACGAAGCTGCAATATTTTCTATTTCTTTATAATATTTCATCATACTTTCTAAATTTATATCTTCTTCAACATCTTCATCTAAAATATTAGAAATAAAATTTTTCATTTTTTCTTTTTGTTCGTATTCAATTAAATCTTCTAAAGTTGAATTTTTATAAAAATTTAATTTTTCTTTTATTTTTAAATAATTTTTACATCTTATTGCATTTAAAAACATTGTTTTCGATAAATACATTTTCCTTACCCTCTTTCTTGTGAATATACTCTTTTATAATACCAATATATTGCTATTATTGTTTTTGCATCTACTATTAAACCTTCATTTATTAAATTGAAAGCTTTATGAAATGAAACTAATTCATATTCGATGTTTTCTTCCTCATCCAATTTTCTCTCTACTTTTTCATAATCTTTTGTGAAATAAATGTGAATTTTTTCACTAGAATATCCTGGTGAAGGATAAATAGTATGAATTTTTTCAACATTATTCGGTTTAATTCCTATTTCTTCAATAGATTCTCTTATAATCGCATCTTTTGGATCTTCATTTTCTTCAATTCTCCCAGCTGGAATTTCATATACATAATCTCCCACCGCATATCTAAATTGTTTTATTAAATAAAATTTAGTTAATCCTTCGCCGATTAATATTGCCGATGCACCATTATGTTTTACAATATCTCTTTCTGACCTTCCATAATTTTCTACATCAACTTCATGTTTCTCAACTTCAAAAATTCTACCTTTGTAAATACTTTTTGAATTTATTTTCTTTTCCATACTATTTTCCCTTCTTTTTATTAAAATATGTAACGTGATAATTACATATTCAATATTATTATATATAAATAAAATGATTTTTATTAATTCTTCGTAACATAGAAATTAAACAAAAAAGAAAAAAAGTAGAAATTAATCTACTTTTTTAAAAATATCTGGTAATAATTCTTCGTCTAATTTATAAACAAATTTATTATCATAAACTAATCTATCATCATGATAACCAAAAATATACTTTTCTCTTAACGAACCAAAATTATAAGCATTTAATAATTCTAATAATCTATTTAATGCGAAAACTTCTCCTATATTTCCATATAAAACAATCACACATCTTTTATTTGTATATACATCATGTTTTATCATATCTCTGATTTCTAAAACATTATTATCATTAACATTGATATTTTTATAATGACCTATTTTATCTGGATCATTTGAAAGTCTTTTTAAGTAATCAAGTCCTCTCATTATATCATTATTTTTTCTAAATGTTTCACTTGCTTTTGCCATATTTCTATATTTATTTTTATAATTTACCATTTTATTGATAGGATAATCATGATTAGATAATTCTTCTTTTTCATAAAAATCAAACATATTAAGAATATCATTTTTACTTAAATAATCTATATATTCTTTTGTAAATTCTTCATCTGCTTCATGTTTATCAACATAATACATATAACTATAAAGTGTGAAATCCATCTTAACAGATTGAATAATTTCTATAGCTCTTTCAATAGGATTTCCATTAAGTGTTACATAGTTTACATAATCAAGTTCAATACCTGCTTCACCTAATTTATATTGTATTTCTCTCATGGCTTCCATATTTCCGAATAATAAAGCCGTATATCTATCATCGGTCCATTTTTTAGAATAATCACTACTTTTAACTACATATTCGCTACTTTCTATATCTTCTGCGTGAACATCGGTCCCATAATATATAATAAAATTAATATCTGATTTACTTTCAGTTACAATATCAACTTCTTTTAAATCACCTTTATCATCTAATAAATTATTTTCTTTAGCATAATTCATAATAAAATTATAATTATCAACTGCAATTTTATTAACTTCCTCTGGTGTTAATCTTGAATCCGAATTTACTTCCTCATTTAAATAATCTGGAATTTCAACATCGATTTCTAAATTTAAATGTTTTTTAATATCTGCAACGTGTTTATTCCAAGAATATTCACCGTCATTTTTTAGCCAATGAATTTTACTTGCTTTTTCTTTATAATCTTTAAATTCATCATCTGTTAATTTGTATTTTGTTTTTTGAAAATTAATAGTCATTTCTAGAGCATTAGAATCAAATTTATCCATTAATTTTAAAATCTTTTTTACAACCGTTTTTTCCTTTTCGATAGGATCTTCGATTATAATATGTTCTACTTTTTTAGCTTCTTCTAAAACTTCTTGCGTAACTCCTTCAATATCTAATTCAGACATTACCCCTTCAGTTAAAGGTCTTTCTTTTATAACTTTTTCATATTCTTTTACTAATTCATCAACAAACTTTTTAGTATTTTTATGTAAAGTCATTTTTGGACTTTCTTTTTCATACCATTTTATTAATTCTTCCAATTTACCAACTTTAACAGAAAAACTCATCCAATCAGCAAACATTTCTGCAACATAAATTAAATCCATTTCTAAAGGAATTGTTTTCCCACCATCTTCTAATAATAACCAATATTGCCAATGATGTGGATTGCATTTTTGATGATGATTCCAAGCTCTGTCGAATTCTTCTTGATATTTTTCTTTATCTATATTAAAATATTTAGCATAAGGAAGAAATTCTTCTTTACTATATTTACTTGCATCATGATTTTTAATATTTTCATCAAGTCTATTTGTTTTAGATAAACCTTCATCTTCAAACATATACCACATATGTTTTCTCAACCAATTATAAGCTTTTTGAACATTTGAAATATGTTCTTTTAAATATTTATTATAATCTTCGATATATTTTTCTTTATTATATTCTTCGGCTTCAGCTGCTTCTTTTAATAAAGATTTATTTGCTTCAGCATATTTATCTAATGCTAAAACTAATTTAGCAAAATCATTTTTATTATTTAATGAAACTCCGGAAGCGTTTGGATGTCCTCCACCACCGAATTTTTTAGCAATACTAGAAATATCTAAACCACGACTTCTAACTCTAACATTTATTTTGTTTCCTAAGTTATTTCCTATGATCCAAATAGGAGTTGAAGCGTCATCTGATAATTCATGAACCATAGAAGCCGTTTCTCCACGGTCGAAACCATTTGCGTTCGCTATATTACTATCAACTAATATATAAGCCACTCCATTTTTTGTTTTCTTTTTATTATTTAACACAAATTTTTTACCTCTTATATATTCTGGTGATTTTAGATACATTTTATTATATACTTCTTCATAGTTGACACCAATATCTCCTAAAATAGATACCGCTAACAAACCAGTTTTATTTATAGAATATTGAAATCTTCCGTTATCGGCAACTATTCCCTTGAATAATAATTCAGCCATTTTCGGTGTAATTTCATAATTAGCATCATTTAAAAAAAGCGTAACTAATTCACACGTTGAACCAGCTTTAGTATCTGCTATTGTTATATCAGAAACTATTCTTTCGTTTTTAGGTTCTTTTTCTGCATCATGATGATCTATTCTGGCAGTAGTATAATTTTTAGTAGCTTGATTAAAAGCAACATTTACTTCTTCATATTTAGAAACTCTTTTATAAGTAGATAAATCTAAAAAAATAACTAAATCATCTTTTTCTGGTAGAATATCTTTTTGTTTTTCGTCTAAAATTTTAACATCTTTTGATGTATGTTTTTTCTTTATAGCACTATATAAAACTCCTGTTGATCCTAATGCATCTGCATCTGGAGAAATATGAGTAATTAATAATATTCTCTTTGCTTTTGAAATTGCCTTTTCTAATTCTTTGAAATTATAATCAAATTGATTTGATTTTAAACTATAAATTGCTTCATGTAAAAGTAAAGATTCTTTAAAAATATTGAACATATTTTCACTTCCTTTTCTATTATAATATATTGTTCGTTTTATTTTTAAATTTTAGAAAACAAAAAAAGAAACCTATTTTAGGTTTCTTATAATAAATTATTTTAATACTACTGTAAAGTCTCCACTATCTGTATATAATACAACTGAAATAGTTTCAACATTTTCAACATTAATTGAAATATCAATTAAATCTTTACCTTCAACTAAAGATATTCCATTCAACTCGATTGAAACTTTATTTAAATCTGTTGAATTCAATTTATTGAAATCAATATTTGTTAATGTTAATTTATCATCCAATTCATACTCTAAATTAAATAATTCAGTTACATCTAACTCATAATTAAATGTACGAATTGTATTATCAAAAGTATAATAATATTCGAATGAAAAATTTCCACTTTTTGTTGTGAATTGTGAATTAATATCAACTAAAACAACTTTTTCATTTCTTGTAATTTCAAATGAATAATTTCCATGTAAAATATATAATAATTCTACTTGAATTTCTTCAACGAAATATCTTGTGAAAGTTTCTTCAATTTCTTTAGAACCTTCAGATGTAGTAATTTCTACCACAGATAATGTAACATCTTTTTCTGTATCAAATGATACTAATACTTCTAAAGAAGTATTTTCTAATAATAACCAATTAATTGTTTTTGTTCCATTTAAATTAATAGTTTCATCTCCTACTAAAATAACAACTGGTTCGTTACTTTTAAATGTAACTGATTCAATTTGTAAATCCTTTGGATTTTCAATTGTTAAAATTAATTGTTGTTCACTAACAACTTCATGAGATATTACCTCGTTTTCAAAATCAACATTTGTAAAACTAACTTTACCTAATTCAATTTCAACTACTTCTTCTGGTAATACTTCTTGTGTATTTCCATCATTTTTTCCGTTTTCTTCAGTATCTGTTTCATTACCTTTTTGAATTAAATCAACTGTAAATAATACAAGACCTACCAATCCTAGTGCTACAACCACCGCTAATAAACTTTTAAATATTTTATTCATAATTATTCCTCCTTAATATCAGCTTATGAATAATGCTGATTTCGGTATTAAGTTTTATATATTTCCTTAATCCATATTAATTATATATAAACTAATAATCGAAAAAAACAAAAAAAAGAAACCATTGGTTTCTTTATATTATTCTTTATTTTCTGGAATTTTATATTTAGATATTGAAATCAATTCACCAGATTCTAATAAAATTTTATTATTAAAATTTTCATCAACTTTAGTAAATCGTTCCTTTGAAATTTCTTCAATATGTGTTCCATTATTATATGTATTGTTTACTTTTACTTTTACAATTTCAGGTCTTATAATACTATATTCTAAAGTCATCAATGAATTATATAAAATATTTACATCGTCTTTCAATTCTTTTTCTTTTAAATTTTCATTATAATGTTTGTTTTCCTCACCCCAATGTGGAGATTTTATTAAATCTGAACATGCATCATTGGAATAAGTTTCATCACCTAAAACTTTAGTTTTAATATAAGCGTGAGCAAATAAAGGATTTCTATCAAATTGATAATAATAGTAAACATCATTTAAAACAAAAGATATATGTCTTAGTGGATCAATATAATATCTATTACTTAAATCAATTTTTCTAACCTTTCCACCTTCTTTAACTATTCTTTTAGCTAAAAGAATTAGAATGTTTTGTTTATTATAATCTAATCTTCTCATAAATTCAACCTTCTTTTTATTTTATCAATATTTTCATCATCAATTTCGATTAATATCGATTTCCTATTCATTTCATTTGCAGCAACACCTAATACACCACTACCAGAAAATTGATCTACTACAATTTCTCCTATTTTAGTAACATACTCTATAATCGATTTTAATAAACCAACAGGTTTTTCTGCTTGGTGAATTGTATCTTTTTTATTTGTTTTAGCAAAGTCAAAAACTGTTGGTAACATTCCATAAGCTCCACTCATGAAATTATCTTCTGTTCCATCTTTTTTATTTTTCTTTGCATCTGGTCTTAGATTTCTTGCTTTTCCTTTTGTGAAAAATAATACATCTTCAGTGTTTTTAGATTTTCTTCCACAATTTGAAATAAAGTCTCCTTTTTTCCACGGAACTTTTGAATAATATTTTAAACCAGCTTCCTTTGCCATCATTTTTATTTCTGTTAAATATTCCCAGTTATCTCCAGATTCTTCTGGTAAAAATTCAACTAAAAATGCACCGGGTTTTAAAACTCTTGCTTTTTCATTGAAGTCTTCTTGGTTATATTTGAAACAATCATAAGTATTAGCAAAATTTCTTCCACCACCTTTATTTCCTATTAAATCATAAGGGTGATCTGTTATAATGGCATCAATACTATTATCTTTTATAAATGATAAATCTCTACCATTACCTTGAATTAATAAACAATCTTTGAATCGGAAAACACCTCTCGCTACTCTTTCCAAAACACCTTTGTCTATTGCTTCATAAATTCGAGCCCTAATAGACTCTGTATTTACATTTTGATTTTGTAATACAGAATCATTAGCCTCATTTAAAGTAAAGGATTCTTCATTTAAAAAATTCATTTTTAAATTATTCAGAATCGTCATCTTCATCTTCCTCCGGATACCATCCCCATAATTCACAAGCGAATTCATAGGCATTTTCTAATTCTCTTTCTATAATTCCTGTTTTATCAATAGTATAGCTAGCACAATTGTATCCCATATCTTCATCAGCATATTCTACTTCCATTTCACATTTATATTGATTAAAAATTTCATATATAATTGGTTCTGGATGATTCCATGCTGTTTGAAATTCGAATGAATAATCATCTATTTTATTAAATTCATAAGCATTCCATTTGGTTCCCCAATTTCTGATACTCCAATCATACCAGTTATTTTTTCCGTACATTTCTCTTTCTTTTGTTCCTAAATTGCCAGTAAATATATAATCTGGCATAGGAATGATTTCATTGAAATCTAAACTAGTTTCATCACCTTCTGTTTTTACACATTTTTCAAAAAAGTTTTTTGAAACTTCTTCTTTGTTTTCTCCAATAAATTTAATTACTGTTTTTACATGATTTGGCATTCTTACTCCTTATTTTATTCTTTTATTCTTGGTTTTAATTTTTCCATTGCTTCTTTAAAAATAGCATTAGCTTCGTCCATCGAAGAACAATTTATATTATAAATAGCATCATTATTATCTACTACCCTTACGGTAATACGACCTCCGATAGTATGAATGAAAATAGATTTTATTTCATTTCCATTTATAATAAAAGAATCTCCTATTTTTATTAAATTTTTCATAAATAATTTATTTCCTTTCTTCTAATTCTTTCTTTATATGTTCTAAACATCTTTCTTTTGTAGAAAATAATTTATTTAAATGTATATAAAAAATAGATTTTCTTTTTTCTAATATTCCAATCGAGTTACTTGCAACATCATAAAAATTAATTGGAACGAATGTTTGTTCCTTATATTTTATTTTAAATTTATTATTTTTCGAACATAACCATTTAAATCTATCTTTATTATAATTTTTTACAATAAATCTACTTGCCATAGTAAATGGAATGCAACCGTATGATATATTGCCATTTTTTTCAAATTTTAATCTTTCCATTATAAAATTTCCTCTAATATTTCTAATTCCTTCATTTCATTATCTTGAAATTCTCCCAAGCAAACAGGGTGCCCTTCGTCATGTGTTTCATTCCAATGATTTAAATATTCATTATATAAATACACTGAAACCGTATTATATAAGAAATCCATTCCTTCTTCATCTAATTCTGCTTGAATTTCTACGTCATTATAAGTTAAATTATCATGATACATTGCATATAATTCAACATTTCCACTTTCTGGATAATAATTAACATAAACATTCATTGAATCATCTTCATTTTGTTTTTCTGTTTCAAATAAAATGTATGGATCAAAACACGTGGGAACATAGAAATTTATAGCATCTCCTTCAAATTCAACTTCTGTTAATTCGAAATTATCTAATAATTCAAGTCCTATAACTTTTACTTTTTTAATCATTATTTTTCTCCTTTTAAAAAAGAATATCTTCGTTTTACTGCTTCGATTAAATCTTTCATTTCATTTTGATTTATTTCTTTAAAATCTAAAAGATTAGTTTTAACCCAATCCTCACCTATAAATATAATACCTTCATTTATCATAGGATTATTAGTTTGAATTAAAATAGCCGTTCCGTTTTTTATATTTTCATATCTATATACTTTATTATCTTTATTTTCTACGGTTAATTTATAACCGAAATCCTCTAATTCTGAAGATATTATTCCTAATTTACTACATAATTCTTTCATATAAACATCTTCTATTTTGAAATGATTTTTATTTAATAAAGATACTTCATTAGTATTTAAACTAACAAAAGAAACATGTTCTAAATTAATATATCTTCCTTCACCTATTTTAAACATTCTTTTTAACCTCAATTCCTAATTCTTTTAATTGTTTTATTGTTACATCGTTATTTGGAAGAAAAATATTACTTCCTATAATGTCCCAAATTTTCATTTTTCTAACTCCATCACCAAATGCTAAAGTTTCTAAAATATTCATAATTGCTCTTTCTCTTGGAACAATTTTTCTTCTATCTACAAAATCATCATCTTCTGCTTCAAATATTTTTAAACAAAGATTATGTATTTTGTTGATTTGTTTAATCGTTATTTCCATAAATTTTCTCTACTCCTAGTATTAATTAATCATAAACTTTTTCTGTTCCTATATGAAGTCTATCTTTTATTATTCTCATATTTGATTGTTCTTCTCTTATAGATTTAAGTATATTATCAGAAATTGATTTTGATTTTAAAAAAGAAGCTGAAATTTCTTCAAGTTTCTTTAATTCTTCTTTAATCAAACCATCTAATATATCAATTTGTTTAGTTGATAATGTTACTTTAAAATATTCAGTTTTCAAATCATTACTCCTTTTCTTTATTTAAATCTTTATTCAAAATTTCATAAAATTTTTCTAAACTTTCTTTAGTATCTGTAAATTCTTTATTAATACAATCAGAATTAATATAATATTCATATACTTTTTCAAAACTTCCTTCTTGATTTGCTAAATAATAATTTTCTCTATGATCACCATTTAGAATCAAAAATGCTTCCATTTGTCCTAATACCAAAGCTGTTGTATCCGAACCATAATCTTTTGATGAAGGATTATAACTAATATAAAAACCTTCATATTCTTTTTCAAAATCTTTTACATAAAATTTTTCTTTACTAAAAAAACTCACTGTGTTTGGTACATATACCGATATACCATCAATATTTTTTACTGGCATGATTTCCTCCTTTTGAATAATTCACATATTATTCACATTAATTATATATAAATAAAATAAAATTTATTAAAAAAGAATATCGTCATTTGACGATACTCTTTTTAATTTTTTTATATTTTCTTCCTCTGATTCTATCATAAGGTCCACCTGTTGTTTTGGTTGCTGTTAATAATTTAACTGCTCTTCTTTTGAAAATTTTATGAAACCATTTAATTTTATTAGAATCGATTCCATCATAAACATGATAATTTCCAAAATTCCATGATAAATAAATTTTACCGTTTTTAATATTAGTTAGTATATATTCACTAATAACATTTGTTCCCCAACATTCTTCAAAATACATTTTCTCTTTTAATTTCATAAAATATTCTCCTCTTATTTTATAATTCTTCTAAATTTTCAGAAACAACATAAATACTTGATGAACCATCTATCATATTAAAATCAAAAATCATACTATTACAATCTTTACGTTTAAATATAAATGTTGTAATATTATCATCGTATTTTTCATCGAAAAACTCATAATTTAATGATTCCATAATTTCAACAATGTCGTTTCCAAATATGTTTCCCTCAATTAAACTTAATGAAGGTGAAAAAGTTTCACAATCATTAACGTTTACATTTTTACATTTTTCTATAAATTCTATTATTTTATTTTTCATATGTTTTATCTATAATTCATAAATTATTTTAACTTCATATTCTTTAGCAATAGTATGTTCTATTTTACAACCTCTGGCGTGTTCCCAACCTTTCATCATATATAAAACATCCGCTTCAGATAAAAATTTAATGGATTCAGCTAAACTTCTAATCGCATTCATAGAATCGACATTAGGTATAATAGAGTCAATAATTTTATAACCTTTTTTAGTTAACTCATTTACAACTTTTTCTCTATTTTCTTCAATTTGTTTTTTAGTCAAACCTTTCATAGGTTGACTGATCATTATTTTACTCATCATAATCCTCTTCTTCATAAGTTTCTAAATCTTCTATAAATTGTTTTTCTGTTGGAAGATTATCTAAATTATATTTTTTAACTTCTATTCCGCCATAACATTCTAATTGATTAGTATCAAAATTAATTAAATAAGACCATTCAATCCATAGATTTAAATAATTTTCAGTTAATTTTTCATCATCATTGTCATATTTTTTTAAATAATATTTTCCTTCGAATATTTCTGGTAGGGGTTCTTTTAGATTTTCATCAAACTCTATTAAAGCATCAAATATGTAACCACAAACATCTCTACTATTTATTTTTTCAAAATAATTAGTCATTATACCATCTTTAAGTTGTAATAACTCATCTGCCTTTTTAGATATTTCTGGGTTATCATTATAAAATTCAACTTTATTTAAAATTAAATCTTTTAATTTATCTAAATTTTCTTTAGATTTACAAAAAGATAAAATTGTAGATCCTTGACCCGACGGCTGTCCGTCCCATTGTCCATATTGAAATATTTTATATTCATTATTTATTTTACAAATACTTAAGTTTCTTGTCCCCATATATCCTCCACTTCACAACATTTTCTAAATGTTTCTAATACTGTTAAATTTATAAACGTTAATACTAAAAATAAACCAATACATATCATATAAATATCAAATAAATGAATTCTTGGTTTATTAAATGTATTTACTGAATTTGTTATTATATAAATGCTTTCATTATAAATAACATCATTTACATTGACATAAAATCCGCCAACAACTATTAATATTCCAAACCATAAAATTGCTGATAGTAATAATTTTGTTTCAAATTTATTCATAAATTTCCCCTTTCTTAATTTTATCTGATCTTTCTTTTAAAACTTCATATGCATATTTATTAGACATATTATCTAAATCATGTAAATAAAATTTTCTTAATAAATCTAATGGGGTGCACGACGCCGTGTCTCCTGTATGATACCAGACAAATGCATCACCATTATCTCTAAATCTTTTTATTGTTCCCACTTCTTGTCTTGTTCCATTTGTATAGACAACCATGTCACCTGATTTATAAGTTATTTTTGATTCTTGCATATAAATCCTCTCTATACCCTATAGGGTATTAAATTAATGTTTTTGTTTTATTTTATACCTTTTCGGGTATATTTGAAATAAAAAATATGGGAAATTAATCCCACATTTTTATTTTTGTTACATCGATTTCCTATCGGAAACCTCTTTCAATTTTCCTTTATTAAATCTTGTATCACCTTTAATTTTAGAATAACCGATATAACCACAAACTCTATTTATTTGTGTAATATTGTTACTACCGCATTTTGGACAAATAGTTTGTCCATCGTCAAATTGTTCACCACAATCATCGCAGTAATTTTTTTCTATGTTAACACCTTCGTAATAACCTAATTTCATGGCTCTACGAACTAGCGTTTTTATCGCTTCTATATTTTTTCCATTTGGATAACGACAATATTGAATATGTCCACCATTAGATTTATGAAAGAATCTATATTCTGCGTCTTGTTTTTCTATTGGTGTAATATCTTCCCATACTGCCATATGGAATGAATTCGTGAAATAATCACGTTTTCCTACTTCTCCAACAACTCCGTATTTTGCTCGGAATTGTTTAACTTGTGTACCGGATACTGATTCTCCAGGAACGCTGTAAATTGCGTAAAGTATATGATCTTTATCTTTTATTTCATCTACATATTTATTTATATAATTTAGAACATCATAAGCAAAATCGCCATCTTCATACAAAGATTTTCCGTTATATAATTGTTGAAGTTCATGTAAAGCAGTTATTCCAAAACTCATAGTACAATATTCTAATAATGGTTTGATTTTATCTGTTGGTTTTAAATTACCTTTATAAAATCCACCCTGTGTAAAAGCAAGTGGATTTGTTGATGCTTTCATTTCTCCTAAATAGTTATAAGTTCTTTTATGTAATACTCTAATTTTTTCTAAATATATATTTAATAATTCATAAAAATCTATATTTTCTAATTTCGATTTCATATATATCATTGGCAAATTTAAAGCGATAGCACCTAAATTAGCACGTCCAATGTATATTGGTTTATCGTTTTCGTCTTTTTGATACTGCCCTCCATGTTCCCAATATGGCGAAAGGAAGGCACGACATCCCATTGAGGATATAGCTGTTCCATATTTATGATACATTTCTCCTAAATATCCATGATCTAATGAAATGTAATCCGGATATAAAGCAACCGAAGAACATTTTATAGCTTCATTGAAAACATCCTCAGCTATCATACCTTCCCCGTGTATTTTTTCAGTATATAATAACACGACTTTTGGAAATAATGTTACTTTTTTAAATCCTTCTTTTCCTTGTCCTTTCGCTTTTACTCTGAAACAAGTTTTATTTATTAATTTTCCAAATGTTGTTACATTCAGACCTGTTGTAATAGTTATAAACGATACCACCCTCAGTTACCTGATATTTTAAATTCTACTTTTAAAGTAGAGGGTCTAGACTATCTCTTTACCCATCCCTGGGCACAATGCACTACGTAATTAGGATTTTCACCTAAAAACTATCGACTCGTCAGTCATTTAGTCGTTACACCTTCTTTGTTATATAACAAAGCTTGGCACGATATTTTCCATAAACCACTATTAAAATTTATGGACTTTCATCGTTAGCTTTATATTTAAAAATTATCATCTTTATCTAAAATTCTTAATTGTATTGTATCTTCGAATTGATCATATTTTAATCTTCCATATAATCTATCTCTAATGCTTGAAGTCGCTATTCCTAAATCCTTAGATGCTTCTTCAATTGAATCATATATTTTTCCTGTAATATCATTTATAATTTTAAATTTTACTCTAGATACAGGAATTGGTTTTACGAGTTTTTCTATAATATTATCATTCTCATCAATAAATCTATATATTTTATTTTTATATGTAAATCTATTGTATGTCGGATGACAGACTTTTGATAATTGTTTAATATATTTTATATCACCATATTCTTTTAAAGCACATTCTCTCAAAGAAACATATATAATATTATCTGTTATATTTTTTACTCGTTTTGAAACAAGGGAAGCAGCTCCAGTTTTTCCAATGTTTTCAGGTCTTGTTATTTTTTTCCTACTATGATTTGCGTTTTTATTCGGTAATATATCATTATATCCGAATTCATCTATATTGCTTCGTCTATTGACAACTTCTTGGTATTCTAATAATCCGCCGGATTTTATATCTTCGCATTCATGAAGTATATGTAATTTAAAATTTTCTAAACCAAACTCTTCTATAGCTTTATGTATTTTTCTTTTTTTACCATTCGGATCATTTGATGTTCTTCTGTGATCATTATATCTTTTGTTTAAATTTGTAGTTAAACCTATATAAATTTTTCCATTTAATAGATTTTCTAACATATAAACAGTTATAATATTATTACTTAATTTTTTAGCCATATTTTCTCCTTTCTTAATAATATATAAAGAATTTTTAATAATTAAATATAAAACACTCCAGATTTCTGGATTCACATTGTATAAATCTACGGTTAATAATTAATTCGGATACCCGTAGAAACCCCAATTTTTAGGGTAATCTCCTCTGCTAGAAGATAACGTATTAAATTTATACTCCCATTCTTGGAAGCCTTGTTCTAAATCTCTTTCGATTTTTTTCATTGCGTAAATATCTGCTTTACTTTGAATTTCAACATTTACATTTTCTCCGGTCATTTCTTCAAACAGTTCATAATATTCATCAACATATAAATTATATGATTTATGACAATAATATTCTAAAATATTATCTATTTCAGGCACTGTGAAGCCGCCATATTGTTGTGCTGCTGCCGCTAATGTAACGTCAGACATAACAGCCATTGCTGTTCTAACCGATTTAGGTTCAGTATAATGAATATTTGCCATCTCAAAACCGCCTTTTAATACGTTTTCCATATCAAAAAGACAACAATTCAATGTAAATAATCTGTCACCTATATCATGGATATAATAATATCCGTCTCGAATATCCTGCAATTCTTCAGCAGTCAATTCAAATTTCTGATATAATTCTTTAGAAAGTTTCTTTAAAAGTAAACTTCGTTGCGTTGATGCTAAAGTTGCATCCGAATTCGCATTTTCCTTATCCGCAATATATCTTATATTACGACTTTCTTGAAAAATGTTATCCATTATTGCAGTAAAATCTTTCTTATAATTCCTATAATCTCTGTAAGATTTTGCAATTTTTGGGTTCACTTCATCTAACACACATTCTACAATAGTGTGCATTTCTGATACTGATATATTTTCTACTTGCTTTTCGTTTAATAACTGTTCGACTTTGTCGCTCATTTGTTTTTTTATATTTTCAGTTATTGTGACGTTGGCACGTTCTGCTGATTTACCAACAGCGTTTATAATTTTATCAAAATTATAATCTTCTAATTTACCAGTTTTTTTAATGATTTGTATTTTTGAATTAATAAAAATCACCCTTTCTGCTCAATTATATAAAAGTAATTTCTCTTATATGTAATGTATTGTTCTATGAGTAAATTACTCTTTATTAAAAAATAAAAAAAGACATTTTTTATTCAATGTCTTCATATCTATTTTTTAATTCTTCAATAACATGATCAAAGTTCTTTTCAGTTATTATTATTGTTTCTCCGTTTCTTTCAACGAATGTTCCTTTAGATTTATCTATTAAATCTATTGAACCATCTATAGAATCATACATAGTTAATAAATCTTTTAATCGATATTCTAAAATTTTATCTTTTATAATATTTGTTTTGATATATAATGGATATATTTTTTCTCCATATATTTCTGCTTTTTCACCTGTATAAATATAACCCATAAATAAATGTAATTTATCATCTTCTATAAAATTATCTCTATTATGTGTTGTTACTAGCATTCCTATTTCATCTAAATTTGTTATACCTGTACCATATTTAATATTATCAATACCTATTAATAATTCTCTTATTTCTTTATCTCTTAATATTTTATATTGTGATATTTGCTTTCCATTAATTATTGGTTTTGAAAAATATATTTTACCTGAATCTTTGTCTATATAAAATAAGAAAACATGATCATCTTTTTTAGTATTATCTGAATATGAGAGTAATAAGATGAAAAATCCATCTCCTTTGTGAAGTAAAAATGCCTTTTTATTAGGTAATTCTTCAACTTTTCCATCATAAGTTAATTCACATTTTATATGACTTTCGACTTTAGATAAATAAATATTTTTAGAATTTGAAATTTTTTCATAAAGATTTTCATCATTTAAATCAAAATCTAATAAAGTTTGAATATCTTTATCGAAATCTATTTTTCCTGGAAATTTTGTTGATAATATATCGTAAATATTTATTTTATTAAAATCTTTATTCACTAAATTATCTGTTAAAATATTAATATCTGTAATTATAGGTTCATTAATATCCATTCTATCTAAATCATCAGAAAAAGCAATAAAATTACTTTCTAAAAATTCTTTTATATATTCGTTTTTTGTTATATTATTTTCTAAAAATAATTCATTAACTTCATCGTTATATTCATCAATATCTGTATCTGTTATTACTATTTCTTTTATTACGCTTCCATCTGATAATTTTTCAGCTTCTACTTCATAATTTAAAAAACAATCTTCACAATTTTCTTCTATATCGTCTAATTTATCCATCATTTCTATATCTGAATATATAGAAAAATCTTCTTCTTTTTCATTATATTCTATATTTAAATATTGTCCTAAATCATCTATGAAATCATCATTACCTAATAAATCAGAAATTTTTATAGTTAAATAGAAATATTCATTAATATATAATTCTTCTATTTTATATTTCTTGATCCATTCTTTAATATAAGGATGAATTTTAATTATTTCATTTAATTTAGAATAAGTTAAACCATTATAATGAATATTGAATAATATTTTTGGAATTTTTAAAATATTAATTATAAAGTTATGATTATTATGAAAAGAAACACTAATAGTTTTTTCGTGTTTGAAATCAAAAGAAGAAGGGATTTTTGATCCCAATTCTTTAAATTCATTTAATTCAAATAAAGGTTCATTATTTAAATCATTAGTAAAATAATAATTAAAATTATTCATATTATTTACCTACCGTTTTCTTAAATGTTTTCTTTTCTGGTTTTTTATATTCTAATATTTCATCTACAATATTATATTCTAAAGCCTCTTCAGAAGACAACCACCAATCACGAGATGCTTTTTTCTTATAAATATTTGGTGTTACTGTTGTATTATTAAACATAATTTTATCAGATAAACTTCCTAAAATTTCTGTATTATTAATTTGTATTTTCATATCTTCAATATGACCTCTTGCTCCGGCTGAAACATTATGAATCATAAATCTTGTATTTTTTGTACTATATCTTTTATCAGCAGATACAAGAATTGGTATTCCCATAGAGGCTACTAGTCCGATAGCAATAGCGTGAATAGGTGCACTTATTAACATCATTGTATCAATTATAGCTAAACCATCTATCACAGAACCACCAGGTGTATTAATATATAATTGTATTGGTTTTTTGGAATCTTCTTGGTCTAAAATTAATAAAGAAGAGCAAATAATCTTTGAAACTTCTTCATTTATTTCACTGTCAATTCTTAATATTCTATTTTCAAATAATTTACTCACTTACTACTACCTCTTTATTTTTACTTTCTAAAATTTTCTTTCCTAAATATCTTTTAATAGTTCTTTCAAGATTTCTAGCACCTTCATCTTTTACATTAGCTTCGGTAAAAATAGTTTCAATATCTTTTTTATTGAATTTGATTTTTCCTTTATATAATGTTTTAGACATTAATTTATCTTTAATTCTATTAATTTGATTTTTGAAAATATCTTCTGTTAGATAATTAAATTGAACTATTTTATCCAACCTTCCTAAAAATCTTGGTTTGAATTTTTCTTTTAATTTATCTTTAATATCCATAATTTCAACTTCTTTATATTTTAAAAGTCCTACATTAATTTCTTTATTAGTATTATGATCATAACCTTGATTTGATGTAAATATAATAATACTATTTTTGAATGAAATTTCTTCCCCAGTTGTACTATTAATCATTAATCCTTCATCAAGTAATTTTAAAAATAATTCAAAAACATCTGGATGTGCTTTTTCAATTTCATCAAATAGAATAACTGAACGAGGATTTTCTTTTATAAATTTAAATAAATATGGTTCTTGTTCACTTCCGACATATCCTTTTGGTGAGCCTACCATATTACTAACATTGAATTGTTGTGAATATTGTGTCATATCTACAATATTTAAAGCCTTTGGATTTGATAAATAAATGCTCGCTATTAATTTAGCGATTTCTGTTTTACCTACACCAGTTGGTCCTACTAAAAATAACGACATCAATGGTTTAGTTTCATCAGTCAATCCTAAATCACATAATTCTAATTGATCACAAATTTCATCAATTTGTTTATCTTGTCCAAAAATTAAAGTCTTTAATTCTTTTCTTAAAACATCCGAACCATTCTCTAACACAGTAATATTAAACATTGTATTAAATAATTCTAAAATAGTTTTTGTTGTAATTTCTTCATCGAGTTTTTTTATGATTTTATTAGAATATAATTCTTCAATAATCGATAAAGATAATCCAGGGTTTTTTCTATTTGGTAAATATTTTTTACCTATAGTAATTATATCTTTTAAAACAGAATCTTTTATTTTGAATTCATTTTTAGTATTAAATCTACCAACATTATCTTTTAATATACTAATTAAAATATCATCATTTTGTTCTTTTATATTAATTTCTTTGAATTTATTCATTAAATTAACATCCTTTCTAAACGAAGGATGGATTTCATTTGAACTCATAATTAACTGGATTGTTGATTTATTTAAAAAAGGTCTTGCAATCGAAAAGAAATCACTATTATCGTTTACACCATTTTCTTTGCTAACTAATGGATTTTCGATATATAAAATTATATTCTTTCTATTTTCAATAACTTTTAATAATTCTAAAACTTTTGCTTCAAATTGTCCTCTTAATGTACACCCAGATAACATTGAATTTACATCAAGTTCATATATTGTGGTTTCTTTTAGAAAATCAGGAACATCATTTTTATCGATTCTATTTATTAATTCATAAATTAATGCTGTTTTCCCAATACCAGAATCTCCAGTTATAAAAACTGAATTATTTTTTTCTTTAAATAAATTAATATATATTAATTCAAGATAATTATCAAAATTATAATATTTTTCTTTCAATCCTTTAACATAATTATTTAAATTATTTAATGAAGGATGTTCATCTAAATATTTCATAATTTTTACATTAATATTATTATTTTTTATGATATTTTTTTGAATTTTATTATTTGGAATTTTTTGTTTTATTTCAACATCTTTTTTATTTATTTTTGACATTAATAAAACATAATCAAATTTTCCATTAAAATGTTTATTAATTATATTAGAAATTAAAAATCCTTCATTTAAAAACACTTTATTACAAAATTCTTTTATAAATTTTAATAAATTTACTCTTTCATTATGAAAAATATCTTCATTATAAATATAAAAATCTTCTAAAGCTGAACTTAATTCGGATTTTATATTTAAAACTTCAACATTATCGTTTTTTAAACTAGGAAATAATTCTAATAAAACTGTTTCTATAGTATTTGATTTTAATTGTGAACTTGTAAAAGCATATAATAAATCTATTGCTTCTTGCTCACTGACACTTTGAGATGTTTCAACATTTTTCGAAATTCTCTCTAATTTTTTATAGATAGCACAAAATAGATGTGCTGTTGTAACGAATGGGTGTTTCATTGCTTTTGAAATTTCCATTGTTTCTTTAAGAAGTGCAAGGACTTCTTCTTCTAAAATTGATTTAATTTTTTCAGTCATCTACTCTCGTTTTCTCTCTTTCTATCTCTCTTAATATTCCACTTACTGTGAAAGTTACCGCTTTTATTTGTTGATACATTGAATATAATTTATTAGCTATTTCTGGATATCTAACTCTTGCATTATCAATTAATGGAAATATATATTTTTCTGTTTCTTCAATATATTTTAAAATCTTTTCATTTTTCCAAGCCCCGTACATTGTAGAAATATTATCACAACGATCAGATACTTTAACTAAAACTGAATTAGGATTTTTTAATATATCTTTATAATAAACATTTAAATAATCTTCGGTTTTTTCTCTACAAGTTAAACTTAAAACTATTTCAATTGTTTCATCATTTATTCTTAAATCTTTTAAATCTTTTGTTGTTAATTCGGTATCTTCTAAAACATCATGCAATAATGCCGAAGCCAAACAAGCATCATTTTTTACTCCTATTTCAAATAAATGTCTACATACTCTTAGAGGATGTATGAAATAAGGTTCATTGTTGCTTTTTCTTTTTTGGTTTATGTGAGCCATTTTTCCAATATGTAAAGCTTTTAAAGTATTGTTTAATTCTAATGCTTCTCCAACACCTTTTATAAAAGATCTATTTTTTTCTAATCTTAATTGTTGTTCTTCTATAATCATATTAATTTCCTTTCTTTAAAAATAAAATATAAAATCAAAAACGATTTTATATTAATATTGTATAACTTTAGTTTTACTATCTTTTGCCTTATCTATTTCTTCAATTATTTTATTGAAATCTTTAAATTTATTATCATATAATTTAAGATAATTATAAGAAGATTTTGCAATTTCAATATCTTGTGCCTTTTCATTTTCTATATCTCTTAATCTATAATGTTTATTTTCTGATGATTTTACGTTAACTATTAAATTTAAAGATGTTATGTAAAAATCTGGCATATGAAATCTTTTTACACCTTCACTATCGGTATAATAATATACTTGAGGTGCTGGTCCCATAATGTCTTTAGGATTATCCCATCCGATCATTTCTAAATATTCTAAGAATTTTCTTTCATAACTACCAGTATATTTTGTTATCGAACCATCAGCCCATTTATAATCTCCAGAAATACTTCTATTACCTAACATTTTACCTTGATGATTTGGAAAATTCATCAATGATTCAACACCGTGAACTTTTTTCATTCTACTTCTTGTCATTTTTATATAAGCTTCACGATCTTTTTCATCAGCAAATCTTTCATATCTACATGTTAAAACATTAAATCTTGTTGGTTTTCCACTCATAACTGAAATTCCATGTTCTTTAGTTAGAGCATATCTATTTGTATAATTGAAATATATTTGTTCTGGTGGTAAATTGTGCATTTCTTCATTGTGTACATTTCCCATGTGAGTCATCAATCCACCTTTGTCAAAATATACTTTTTTGCAAAAAGGACATTTATATTTTTTATTCATTTTATCACTTCCTATAATATATTGTTCTTAAAAAATAAGAGAACCTATAGTAAAAACTATAGGTTCAGCTAAGAGAAGAAAATGAAGAAAGAGAAATTTGAAGGATTAACTCCCTCAATATATTGTTCGATAATTTTTCACAAAAAGTTCATTTTATACAATATTTTGTATTAAAGGTAGTATAAAATTCATATAATTTTGTGAAATATCTATTTCTTCATTAAAATCTTCGTCTAACATTTCTATAGAATAATATTCTTCGTTATCTAGAAGAATATCATAACAACCACTAAATATATTTCTATATGTATCTAATGGTAATTTTTTTGATAGATAGTCTTCTCTATATTTTTTTAAATAATTAAATATTTGATCTCTTGATAAATTTTCAGATATTTTCAATATCTTTTTAATATCTCTTAAAATTGTATCATCTTTCAAAGATATTTTAGAAATTCCAATTTCTATCCTATCTCTACTTGTTAATTTTTTGAAAACTAATTCATCAGTAAATGATGAATAATAAAATTCATTCCCATTTAAATTAACATAAGACGTAAAGATATTTTTTGGTATGAATTCTAAGTATTTTCCAAATTTTAAAATATCAACCTTTTTTCTTATGATAAAAATAGCATCCCTTTTAATCGTTAAAATATCTTCATCTTCTAATTTGTTTTGAATGTAAAATTCATTTCTTAATTCTTTTAATTTATCATCGATAGTTTGTGATAAATTTTCTACTTTTAACATCAATCTTCCTATATAAATCTTTTGTGCTTGTTTTTCTAATGTTTCAATATATTTTATTTCTTTTTCATCTAATAATTTATATTCTTTTATTATAGAAAACCCTGCAGATTTTATATCGTATTCTGTTATATAAGTATTATTAATATATAGTAAATCTTTTGATGTATAATTAGTGTTTTCTGTTAATAATTTTTTCTTTTTCATTTTTAGCAACCTCATCACATAAAAAATTGAATGGATGAACTATTGTTCCGAATGCATCTTTCTCATGTCCAGGAACCCAACCAAATAATATTATTTTATTACTTTCTTCTAAAAGTTTAACCGATTCTAATAATATATCTAAATTTGCTGGAGCTTTTTTATCTGGTTTAATCCAATTATTGTTTTTCCAAGTTTTATAATATTCTCTAAATATTTTCATACTTAAATCTGAATCAGCTAATATAACTTGAATATTTTTATCAGTCATGTTTTCTAAAGCAGTTTGTACTGCTTTCATTTCAGCCATATTATTAGTTCCACTTTCGATTCCACCTGAATATATTATATAACTTTTTTCTTTTTCGGTTAAATAATCATATTTTTTTGTTAATGTTAAATTTTCATCATCTGTCAATAAAATAGATGCATATCCACTTGGTTTACCTGATATATTTTCTGAACTACCGTCTGTATAGAAAATATCAAAATCATCATCTGTAATTTTTGCTGTCATAAATACGTCGAAATTTGTTTTCTCTAAAAAATCATTAATTGACATATTTTTATATTTTGGTGTTTTATTTTTATTTAACATTTTCTCTATTAATTTTAATAAAGTATAAATTAAAGAATCTTCCGATTGACTATAAATTTTATCACACATCAAATCCCAACCATTTAAAGTTTTGTTTTCTGTAAAATTTATATCTTTCTGTTTCAGTAAAATATTTAAAAATTCAAAATGACCATTTGGTAATTTATTCAAACTTCCATAAGGAACATTATTTAAACCACTTATTCTAAATAATTCTTTTACTGTTGAATCTTTTACTGTTATATTACATAAATAATAATTCATTTATTTCCCTTTCTTTTATAAATAAAAACTTATATATAACATAATGTTATATACAAGTTATAGTTTTCTTACTTTTGTATAGTGAGATTTTAATTTTAATTTTAATTTTTTAATCTCGTTTCTATCTGGATTTATTTTTTCTAATTCTTTATTATAATTATAAAGTATATTTTTAAAAATAGCATCCCTAGCTAATATTTCGCCTACTCTATTTACTTCTGGATTTTCTGAAATAACATCATATAAAACAAATGATGCGACTTCTCCGATAAAACCTTCCAATGCTAAATTAACTGTTGGTTTTACTGCTTCTTTTATCATAGGCATTATTTCTGAAGCTTTGTTTTCAAATTCTACCTTCTTATTGTCTAATTTAATCTGTTCGTCTTCTAATTTTTCTTTTTGTTTCACAAGAATTTCTTTTTCATTTTCTACCGCATTAAATTTTGCTTCATTAACGTAAAATTTTTCTTTTTTTTGAAGGTTTTCTTTTTCTTTTTTAACATCTTGATTAGCTTTTACTTTTTCATGATATAAATTAGATGCTTCTGCTTCCAATTCTTTACCTTTATTTTTTCTAATTTCTAAAGTTCTTTTTAATTTAACTTTTTTTTCTGGCTCATCTTCAACCATTAAAGCAGTATCAGTTTTTGCTAATTTCTCTTTATTATCGTTAAATTCTTCTTTTTTTTCTATATAATTATTAACTTTAGAGTAAGCTAATTGTCTTTTAAAATCTTCTTCTAAAATTTCATCATCGAACAATTCTATATAAGATTCAATCAATGTTAAGTCTTCTAATATTTTTTTATTATTTGAATTCATTAATCCACATCCGTTTCTATAATATATTGTTCGATGATTTATATTTTATAATAATTACTCTTTAATATTTTTAGTTTTTAAAGATAAATTATCTGCTTTTTCTTGTTCATCTTGTAATTTCTTTAAATTTAATTCTATACTCATTTGTATCATTTCAACATAAACATTATCAGAAATAAATTCAATTAAACTTTCTTTTGTATTAAAATATTTCATTGATAAAAAATTAATATAATTATCAGATAATGATTTTATAATGTTGAATACTACATCTTCTATTTTCTTTCTTAAATCTTCATCAGTTAAAATTGCATTTTGTCCACTCAATTGTATTTCATAAATATCTACATAAAATAACTTAGTCATTTTTATATTTCTTGAAATCATTTGTGCTAAAAAACCCAAGTCTTGTTCCCAAGACGTATAATTTAAACTGATGGGATTAAATGTTTCTTTCTTTTTGAATAAACCCATTTAAACAACTGCCTTTCTTAATTTTATATTTTCATATGGAATTCCGTAATCTTTTTCCATATCATTATAATATATTGTTATAATATTTTTCTTCATATATTCAGAATTATATTTTATATCTTTATAAAATTTTATATTAACATCTGAATCCGAATAGATTGTAATATCCATATCTAAAAAACCCATACGAAAATATTTATTTATAGTTCCTGCAAAAGATTTACCACAACTTGCTGCAAAAATATAATTAGTATTTATATCATAATTATTTTGTTTATAAAAATGTTCATAAACACCAATAATATCAAAAATACCTTCAGTTAAAATCAAATGTGTTTTTATATTCAACATATTTATTTTAGTATTAATATGATAAATTTTATTTTTTTCTTCGGAAAATAAGTCTATTTTATAATTGTTATATTTTTTATCAGCTTTTCCAGAATAATCTCTTAATATTAAATAAGTTCTATCAGAAGATATAAAACCTATTGAAGTGTCAAAAGGATAATCTTCTAATTTAAACTTTATTCTATTATTGTTAAAAAATTGTACTGGATCTAAAACAACTCTATAAAAATCTTCTAAATGTTTTATATTTTCTTCGGTATAATTAAAACCATACCTTTTATTAAAATATTCTAGAGAATTTTTAACTGTTTCAGTTATTTCTGTTGAAAATTTATAATTTTTAAAATAGTTTTTCTTTTTATATTTTCCAGATGTTTTACCAATTGTTTTATTTAATTCTAAAATAAGCATTCTTAAATTAGATTCATCTAATTTAAAATCTTTCATAGTATTAGGTGTTAATACACCTGCTTCATCACATCTATAACAATGAAAAACAAAAGGTGGTTTGATGTCCATTTGAAGATGGGCTGATGATTTATTAATCGAATCCCCACAATATGGACATCTCATCTTTAAATTTTTCCTATCGCTAGTTGGTCTAGCGTTCATTTTTTTACTTATAGATTCTAAAACAAAATTTATTTTAAATTTTAAATCTTCAACATCATGCACTTTATATCAACCACACTAACTCTACTAATTCTTCTGCAAAATTTCCAACTTTTACACTACTATCAAATAGTATATTTCCATCGAAATCTTCAAATATAGATTTATAAATTGTACCTATTAAAGAAACAATCGGTTTTTCTATTTCTTTTTGAAAACTTGGATATTTTGTTTCAAATAAACTTCTATATTTTTTGGTATTTTTAATTTTTTGTCCAATAACTAAACCAGTAATTCCAGCTTTTTCTTTATGGACTGTACATTTTGCTGTTAATACTGTAGATAATAATGAAAGTTTATGAACTTCTAAATATTTTTTACAACATAGTAATATTTTAGAATAATCATATTTATCTACTTTTTTAATTGCTTTTGCATCATTGAAATATTTAGAAACCATCATTGTAATAATTTTCTCCTGTATTGGATTTATTTTTACATATCTTTCAGTATTTCTAATTTCTTCATCTGTTATAGGTACTTCAAATATTTCTGGTAATTTTTTGATTACTCTCGGAATATTTATTGTTTGTAGAACATAAGCCCCTTCATCTTTTCTCATTATAGATGATTCTAATAATTCATATTCATTATTTTTTTCATTATCATCATCTTTTGTTACATTTTCAACAACTTGATAATCATGAGAAAATTTTTCTTTCATTAAAAATTCTACATGATTTTTTATACTAGCTTGAAAATAATTTACAATATTTAAATTTGGATCACAAATTATTTTTGTAATTGAATTTGTTAATATTTTTCTATAAATATCTCTTAATGTTTTTCGAGTAGTTATACCTAACTTATATGCATTATCCCAAAATTTAATTCCAGAAAATGAATAAGGATTAACTCTTGAATCACATAATTTATAGATTTTGTTTCTTAATCTTTCATTTAATATTGCGTCATTTGCTACTAAATCAAAAATCTTTTCAAATATTTTTGAATTTATATCAGCAAATACTAATTCTTCTTCTTCATCTTCTTCTACATTATTAATACTTTGTTTCTTTGTAGGAAAATTTTCTTTATTATAAATAAAGTATTGTGATATAACTGGAATTAATACTCTAGATAGATAACCTACTTGAAGATATTTTTTTCCATATTCATCACTTACAACTAATTGTTCATTATAACTTTTTTTATTTTTCATAGTTTCGACATGTTTATCGAATTCTAAACTATAATTTTCTTCCACATAATTTTCTACAATTTTTAATAATTCAGAATCTCCAGAAGTACAAATTTTATCTAACAAATCAATAAAATCATTTAACTGTGTTATTTTATTATTCATTATTTTATTTTGTGCTGATAATAAATTCAATATTACTACTTCTGAATTTTCTTTTAAATTATTATTTTGTAAAAATAAAGCATTATAAGTATCTAATATTAAAGACGAAATATTTCTGAAATTCTTTTTACTAGTTAAATCAAAATCATTATAAACATCTAAACCTTCTTTTTCTAATATTTTAGAAAAATTAATTGATAATGTTTCATTTGTTTCACCAGATAAATAAAAATAATTTATATTATTTTCCATATTTTCCTCTTTCTAACCTGTTGAACCGATACCGCCCATTCTTTTAGATGATAAAGGTCTATCATTTGTTGTTAAGTATTTTGAAAATACTCCTTGTACTATCCTATCTTCGGCTTTAATTATAACCGTTTCTTTCCCTGTATTTTCTAATGCTATGTGAATATTTCCACCATTATCCGGATTTCCGAAATAATCACTGTCGATAACTCCGACTTGATTTGTAACTTTTAATCGTTTTTTAATACCCATACTACTTCTAATATAAATATTTAAAACTTCATCGTCTTGCATCCATGCAGCAATATCTGTAGGAATTACTACTGTTTCACCGGGTAAAATTTCAGTATCCGGATAATTCTTCGGAACATAGAAATCATAACCAGCTGAACGATCAGTTCCTCTTGTTGGTTTAATAGCATTTAAACTTAACTCTTTAAACCCTCTTGGATTTTCTACATGTATTGATAATTTTACATTTGACATGATTGATTTTCCTTTCTAATTTATTTGAATTTTATCTATAAAACTCATTATAATAATATATAAATATTTTTTAATTTAATAAGTTCAATAAATCTAATTCTGAAATTATAGGCTTACCTAATTCTTTTGCTTTTTTATTTTTAGAACTATTTGATTCTATATCATTATTTACTAAATAATCGGTTGTAGAAGTTACTCCGGTAACTAATTTATGTCCAGATTCTATTATTTTTTCTTCAATGAATTTTCTAGGAACAGATAATGAACCAGTTATACAAATATTGAAAGATTTTTCAACTTTTTTTGCGATTATTTTATAAATTAAATTGAAGTTATTTTTCTCTAAATATTCAATTAAATTTATATTTTTTTCAACTGAAAACCAATCTTTAATTCCTTGTGCTGTTTTTTCTTCTATTCCTTCAATAGAAATCATATCTTCGATATTAAAATCTATTAAATTTTTAATATTTTCAAATTTTCCTAAAACAACTTTAGACATTCTTTTACCTAATCTCTTTATTCCAAATGAAGCTAATAATCTCCAAGCATCTTGATTTTTTGCTTCTTGGATTTCTTCATATATTTTAGTTAAAGATTTATTTCCAAATGGACCGAATTTATCATTTTTCCATTCGTCATTTTCTAAAAAATATTCATAAAAAGATTTTACATCATTAATATTTTTTTCTTCTAATAATAATTTTAATAATGCTGGACCTATTCCGTCTATTTCCATAGTTTTAAAATGATGTTCTAAATTGTTTAAAACTCTTGCTTCACAATAATTATTATCACAGAAAATATCTACAAAATCTTCTTTCTGAATTAATTCTTCTCCGCATATTGGACAAAATTTAATAAATTCAGTTTTAATAGAATCATTTGATCTATCTTCTAAAACAACTGAAACAATTTCTGGAATTATTGCTGCTGCTTTTCTAACCTTAACAATATCATTTATTCTGACATCTTTTAATTCTATATACTCTTTATTATTCAGAGTTGCTCTTGTTACTGTAGTCCCGGCTAATTCAACTGGTTCCAAAATAGCAACAGGTGTAACTTTACCAGTACGACCAACTTGATATTCAATATCAATTATTTTTGTTGTTAATTCTTCTTGTTTAAATTTAAAAGATTTCGCCCATTTTGGACATTTTGCTGTTGAACCAATTTTATCCCATAATGTTTTATCGTTAACTTTCATTACTGCTCCATCTAATTCAACATCAAAGGCATCTTTTTTAGTTTCAATTTCTACTAATGCTTCAATAATTTGTTCTAAATTTTTACAAATATAAAATCTTCCAACTTTTAAGCCCTTACTATTCATAAATTCTAAGTCTTGTGAATATTTTTTATAATTTGTATTTTCAGACCAATATGAATAAAGATTAATATACATAAATCTTTCTTTAAATTCATTTTCATCTAAAAGTTTAATTGTCCCAGATAATAAATTTCTAGGATTTTTATATTCCCCATTTGGTGATAGTTCTGAAAATCCATATTTAGACATAATTAATTCACCACGAAATTCTCCATTGATTTTTCCTTTATAATCTAAATTCCATAAATCGTTACAAATTGAAACATTTCTTGTAATATCTTCTCCATATTCTCCGTTTCCTCTTGTTAAAGCTTTTACAACTTTCCCATCTTCGAAAAATATAGAACATGAAGCACCGTCATATTTTAAATCAACTACAACTTCTATTTCTTCACCAGCAACTTCACAAACATCTTTATACCATTTTGCTACATCTTCATAATTATAAGTATTATCTAAAGATAACATCGGACGATTATGTTTCAAACCGTCTTTTGTTAAATCTGAACCAACATATTTAGTAGGTGAATCATCATCTTGAAGTCCAAGCTTTTCTTCTAAATCTCTTAATTCATACATTTTTTGATCAAATTCATAATCAGAAATTAATGAATTATTATTTTTGTAATATTCATTATTACATTTAATTAAAAATTCTTTTAATTCTCTATATTTATTTTCCATTTATACTTGTTTTCTCCTTTATTTCTATATATCTTTCACATAATAAAGGTAGAGCTGGGTGTAGATTCAAATCAGTATATGATTTTAAAGATTCAATATTATTATTTAATAAATCGTTTCTAAAATTACTTCCACTTAATTCGTTTCTTTCTAATTTATTTATATAAATATTATATTTATCATCATACCAAGTTTTTCTTTTTCCTTCGTTTCCTTGAATTGTATAATCAGGTATATTTCCGGTATATTTTTTGATGTGACTTAAAACATATTCGCCCCAAGATGTATCATTTTTAATTTTACTATAATCTTCTGTTCTATCTGGTAGAGCATATATATCTAAATTTTTATTTTTAAATGAAATTCTTATTAAATCTCTTCTTTCTTCAAATGAAAAAGGATTTTCTAAAGTTCTAGATTTATCTGATGAACCTATTAAAATAATAAACTTATCACAATCTTCTAATCCTTGTTCTATTAACATTTTATGACCTAAATGAAAACCTTGAAAACGACCAACAATAAATCCTAATTTATATTTTTTCATATTTTCTTCCTCTTATTTTATTTTTATGTGTAAAGACTCCATAATATCTAAAGCTTTTTGATGTTTTTCTGGAGTTGTTCCGGCACAACATGAACTATTTACTGATATAGTATCAACTTGTTCATGAAACATAGATGTTAATTGCACTGCTGTTGAAATTACACATATATCAGTACAAACGCCAATAATTTCTATTTCTTCGAAATAATAGTTTTCTTCTTTTGCTTTTCTTAGAAACCAACAATTTAAAACTTCTTCACTTGTAGGAGCAAAAGTTTTTTTATAAATAGTTGACATAGGTGTTTGTGTATAATTAATATAATTATGTTCATTTAAAGATAAAAATATTTCATTATTTAATTGATGACCTTCAGTTCCTGCTATACAATGTTTAATGGGAAGGTTTTTACCCTCTTTTGATTTTAAATAAAAATCATCCAAATGTGTATCTAATGTGAAAACTATAGGATAGTTTTTTTCTTGACATTCCTTTATTTTATCAACTACATTATTTACAATTGATTTTGCTTCATTTGTTCCTAAAGGACCATCTATAAAATCATTTTGCATATCTACTACAACTAATAATTTTTTAATTTTATACATTTCTTTCCTCCACGCAATTTCAAATTCATAGTTCATATATTCTTATTGGTATAACAGTGTTTTCGAAAGTTCTTGTTATAATATCTAAAACTTTTTCCCAATCTCCTCCACCTAAACCACAACCAATTTTATAAGGAAAACCAACAATAATCGATCTTTTCATATTTTGAATTTCTCTTTTAAGTTTTTCACAACATACTTCAAATGCTTCATAATTAGTAAAAGTATAAGTATTATTATCTTTAGAATTTTTATAATAATATTGTGAATAAAAATTCGCAACATATTTATCATCTTCTTCAACTAATAAAAGTTTTCCTAATAATGGTTCCTCTTTCATATATTCTTCATATGTTTTTGGATATTTTTTTCTAATTTGAAGGGCAATACCTGAACCCATTTTCTTTTGACAATTTACTTGATGAACTATAATATCACAATCTGATTCAAGTAAATCACCTTTAATAAAATCAATCTTCATTATTATCCCTTTCATAAAATTTAAACGCATCTATTTCAATAGGTGCATAATTTTTTAATCTCTCAACTGAAACACAATAGTGATTTGTTGAACTTGTAGCATAAACAGGATTATTGTGAACATGTCCAAATATATTATAATAAGGACTTCCTGTTGTTACCCATACTGGTGCGTGTGATAAAATAAAGAAATTTTTTAAAACAACTGGATATTTTGAAACATAGGCAATTCCACAACTACGATAAAAATCATCAGACCAATTATCATGATTTCCTTTTACCATTTTTATAGTTCCATTCAATCTACTGATTATT
>CAYJNP010000001.1:37861-78729 GCA_964371665.1 uncultured Eubacteriales bacterium
AATTCACCAAAACCTTGTCTCATTGTTGTTAAAGGTTGATTTATAATATTTAACTTTTGTAAAAAATCAATATATTCTGGTCCACTATCATATTTTCTAATAGCTATTGTACCTTTTAACATTGGTGAATTCAAATTAGTTGTCATAACATCCCATGTTTCCCAAAAACCTTCAATATTAGCGTGTAATATTAACGCCGTATTTCCGTTATTAGAATAGGTTTGTTTTTCAATTTTCACTTTCATATATCTGAAATATAACATGTTATTTCTCTCTTTCTAATCTGAATTTCACAGATTCTTGTAAATATTCGAAAAATTTATCATCTAAACACATTGTTTTTCCAGGTGTATCTGATATTTTGGCAACCGGTCTATCATTAACTTTTTGTAATTTAATTACAATATTTAATGCTGGTTTATTTGTGTGATTAGATAAATGTGTTCCGATACCAAATACTACATTAATTCTATCTTTAAAATGTTCATGAATCGCTTGTGCTTTATCACAATCTAAAGAATCAGAAAATAATAAGGTTTTAGTTTTAGGATCAATTTTATATTTTTCATAATGTTTAATCATTTTTTCTCCCCATTCATATGGGTCTCCACTATCATGTCTTACACCTTTAAAACAATTTGCATGTTTAAAAGTGAAGTCTTTTAAAAATAAATCAGTTGTTAAAGTATCAGTTAAAGCAATCCCATTATCACCTTGATACTCATCGAACCAATCTTCCATCGCTTTATTATTAGTATAAGCTAATGGTAAATCATTTATACCTTGAAACATTTGTACATATTCATGTGCATAAGTTCCAATTGGTATTAGATTGTATTTTTTTGCTAAATAAACATTTGATGTTCCATTCATACATTTTGTTTCTCTTAATCTGTTGACAACATGATCCTGCCAATCTCTAGAAAGTCTTCTTCTACAGCCAAATTCTGCAAATTTAAAATTATATTTTCCTTCTTTAAATTTATCAATTTTAGATGCTAACAATTTTTCAGCATGTGTATACATTTTTTCTTCTTCTTCGTCTTTATATGTATAATTAAAATAAATTTCATTTATTATTTCTAGTAAATAAATTTCAAATTGCATAGCACTAAATAGAGGACCTTTTACAATTACTCGTAATTCATCATCTTTAGTCAAATAAGTATGAACGTATTCTCTAATTGGTCTCCATAATCTTAAAAATTCTACATAATCATAAGATAAAAACCTAATAGATTTTAAATAATCTAATTCATCTTCTGTGAATTTTAATGAACATAAGTGTTCAATTTCTACTAAAATTGCTACATACATTTCCCATGTGAATTTAACATCTTTACTTCTACATTTAAAATGGTATTCACCGACCAAATTAGAATGTTTATGAAACATTACTTGATTCATATTAAATTTATATAAATCTGTATCTAATAAAGATTGTATGATTCTTCCATTTGTTCCATTTTTTTCATAATAATTTTTTGCTTGTAATTGTGCTACCACTAATACATTCATATTATGTGTAATTAAAGCGTCTTTTGATTCTGGAAACATTTCACTTGATTTCATATTTTACCTCTTTAAATTAATTTTATATTTTGAATCATTTTACCATATGTTGATACAGAAACAAAAGAAAACTTCCTCAAATTATCTATATATTTATCGAAACCGATATAATATTTAGTATTTGTATCTTTTAATTTTATTAATATATCTTTTACATGCATATACATAAATAATTCAGTTTCAATTTCTTTTCCATCTTTAATTAAAATATCTTCTGTAGTTATTTCATCTTCTAAATTTTTCAATATTAAAAGAGTTTTTCCGAAAATAAAATCTTCTTCTACTTCTTTTAATTCATAACTTATATCAAAATTGTCCACATTAATATTTTCATTTTTTCTATTTATTATTAATTCTCTTTCCTCTTCAAACATATATAATTCATACATTTGTTTTCCTTCATAATAAACAGAAGTTTTGCTAATAGGTCTTTTCATTTCTTTACAAAATAAATATCTGAAATAAATTTCATTTTCTTCATCTCGTTTTTCTAATAAATGTAAACAATTCTTTTTACCTTTATTTAATTTCAAATCTCTCAAAACTTTTATATCTTGAAGAGTTAAACGAACTGAACCACCTTTTAGTAACCATTGATAAAAACTATTATCAATTTCTTTTAATTCAATTTCACAATTAGCAAATTGTACTTCATCGAATAGTATTTTTATCTTTCCGTCTTTTTCTATTAGAATTATTTCCTCTACAGTTTTATAAATATCTAAATTTTTTAACTCACTATAAATGAATTTAAAAAAATCAGAAACATTCATCTTCTCTTTATTGAGTTTTTTTAATTCTTCTTTTTCATTTTTTTCTAATTCTTTTTGTAAAGCTTTTTCAGCTTTTAATTTAGCTCTGTTTTCTTTTTCTATTTCTTTAATTTCTTTTTTTCTTGCAGAAATTTCTTTCTTATATTGTTTCAATACAGAGTTTAATTCTAATCTTTCTTCTTCTGAAAGATTATCTATATTTTCAGATTTATTGATTAAATTATCAATAAATTCATTATTAATTTCTAATTCCATAATATAAATGAAGAAGAGTAGAAATCTACTCTTCATCCTTTCTTTGTAATTCATAATTTATCAAATTTAAAATTTCTTCTTTGCGATTTTCATTTTCATTTAATAAATTAATTAATTCATTAAATTTTAATTCTATTTTATCTACATTTTTATCTTCTATTAGTTGAACTTCTAATTCTAAAAATTCACAAAATAACATAAAAGTTTTATCCCACATAGATGATGTATTTCTTAAAAGATTAATATCATTATATGCTTTCTCTGCTCTCTCTTCAAATCTTTCTGCATAATATTCTTTAACATCATTATAAGTGATATTTCTTGCGTTCATATGTTGAATTATTGCAGCCTTTAAAGGTGGTGTATCTTCTGTTATTTTAAAATATAATCTTTTTGCATTTTTTTCTGGAATAGATTCCGTATAATTAAAATTAAATTTTTCATTAATTTTTTCTAAATATATATCTTTTTTATTTATATTTGTTTTTAATAACATTAAAAGTTCATTAGTCACTGTTAATAAATGATCATGTTCTCCTTTTGGTGTTAGTAATAAATCTAAATTTAAAAATTTACAAAATAATAAAAATGTTTTATCTAACATAGATGAATTATTTTTCAATAAATTAACATCATTATATGCTTTTTCCACTTTTGCTTTACTATCAAAAATAGTTGAATAAAAATCTTTTACATCTGTATAATAAATTTCTCTTTCATTAATATTTTCAATAATAATAGCTTTTAATGGTGGTGTTTCTTCATCAATATCGAAGTAGAGCCTTTTTACAGCTCTAACTTCTTTATTCTTTTTTAATTTACTTTTATTGGTTTTACAATCTTCGATAGATTGTAAAACTTCATTTAAAATAGTTTCTTTTAAATTGTTCATAATCTATCCTATCTTCTATTTTTTATTGATCAAATAAAGAATTAATTGCATCCTCATCGATACTTTCAAATTCTTCAACTTCATCTGTAAATGCTGCAACTTTTGGATTTTCTTTCATAAAATCTGATGGTTTAACATCATTATATGATGGCTGTTCTGCTTTAGTTGTATTTACAGTTTGTGATTGTTGTGTGTAATAAGGATTTTGTACCGCTGTACCATTTCCATAAGGTGATTGTCCGTATGATGGTTGAGGGATTTGATTCCCTTGATTATAATTATTTCTATTATAATTTCCATTTTGTCCACCAGTTTGTCTAGTATTTGTCGTTCTTGTACCACTATTAGATGTCGGTGTTGTACCTCCGCTTATTTTTGTAGAAAGAAACGCTTGTGAGTGAAGTAAATTTACTAAACCTAAGTTTAATTCTTGGATGATTAATGAAATCATGAAGAATTCTTTTAAACTTAATACTGATGCTGTTGGAGCACCTGGAATTGTAATTGATACTGATGGGAAGAAATTTCCATTATTATCTTGGAAAACATCCGTTCTTAATTGGAAACTAATAAATGCATTTTTTACCCCAATATTTTGTACCGTAAATGGTTGTGAAAATTTAGGATTTACTAATAATGATTTACTAATTACTCTACCTTCATTATCTTTATTATCAATTTCATTAAACGCTTCACCGCTATCAATTGCATTTTCTAACTTTTTAACAATTGCTTTTAATTCTTTTAATTGTGCTGCACTTGTATATACTGATTTTGATTGCATGAAATCATCAGCTACAAAATATGTAAATACTAAATAAGTACCTGCTTCATTATAAATTGTACCTTTATCTGTAATAGAAATAGTATCTCTTTTTGTTTTATCTTGTTTTTCTCTTGTAAATAAAGTTTCTGTTGTTAGCTTGAAAAAAGCATCCGTACTTTCAAATTCTCTTCTAATATATTTTTCTATTTTCATTTATTCTACCTATTCTTTCTTTAAATTAATTTTTCTTTTTATAATCAACAATTGACTTAACTTTGGCTTTGTAAAGCCTTTTTCTATCTGTTAACATTGATTTACATTGTGGAAAACCTCTATCGGTTACATCAATATAAATATGTCTTTTGTCTTTTCCGTATCTTATTCTTCCCATAGTTTGTTCTAGTTTTACAGCACTTCTGAATTGATCGAAATTTATAATACATTCAATCTCTTCTTTATCTAAAGCTTTCTCAAACATTTTACTTGTTGTTAAAATGAATTGATTTTTTACTGCTTCGATTCTATCTTTTTCTTTCATAGAACCGGTTAATTTTGAACATTCTATTTCATATTTTTTTAAATATTCATCTAAAATTATTTTTGTATTTTCTATTAATTCTATTTCTGGTAATATAATAACAGTTTGCATTTTTCTATCGAATAATTTAAATTCGTCCATTATTTCTAATAAACATTCGTCAAATTTTTCTTTTCCTTTATCATATAACCATCTACACCAATTATTAATTGAAAAACCTCTATTAGTACTAATATTGGCTTTTACAATTGCTGGTGGTTCTGAATCAAACCTATATAATATTACATTTAAATATCTTTCAACTACATTATCTACAAATTTACCATTAAAATATGGTATCTTTTTAAATATACGACTATAAATTATATCTTCAGAAAATTGACTCCTAGATGGAGTTGCTGTTAAATATAAAATATATTCTACATTTGATAATGAATTTATTTGACACGTACTTTTCATATTATGATGTGCTTCATCAAAAATCTTAATTCCGATTTTTAAATCTTTACATAATTGACTCATAGAATTTTTATCTTTTGCAATCATACTATCTAGAGTTCTATTTACGGCTATGAATACTTCACAATCCGAATTTTCATCTTTAATAGTTTTTGCTCCAGAAATAATTTTAATTTTATTTTCATTAATATCTGTATGTAATAAAAATTGGTTTCGCCATTGTTCAGCTAAACTTATTTTATCAACAATTATTAATGGTCGAACATTTAATTCTTTTGTTAATAAGATACTTGTAAATGTTTTACCTTTTCCAGTAGCCAAAGATAAAAATCTTTGCTTGTTTTCTGGATCATATTTCATTCTCTTTAAAAATTTCAATCCTTCTCTTTGAAGGTCGTCACGTATTTGATTAACCATATTATATGATACTCCTGAATAAATAGAAGTTGTCAAATAATTCTTGACAACTTTTTTATTTGGAAAATATTTTAAAATAACATCTGCTGTTATACTTGATGGTATATATACATCATTGTTAACAATTGTAAAAACATTATTAACATATCTGAAACATACTTTATCGTAAACAGAAAATGCTTTATAAAAATCATCATATTCTTTTGTGTTAAAATCAACGTCACGAATAACTATATTATTTCTACCTACTTCTATCACAAATAATCACCTTTTTTATAATTTATAATAAATTGTTCTTTACATTATAAAATATTAAAATTATTTATATAAATGATCTAAATAAGAACTTTCTCTTTTTTGATATGTTCTCAAATCACCCAATTGTTGACTGATTCTTTCATACGATAAAGATTTAGTTATTGGACCATTTAATATAGTTGTAGAAGCTCTTGAAATTTTATAATTCGGCTTTTTAGTTTTACTAAAATCTACTCTTTTTAAAGTTTTTGGATCTATTATTAATACTGATAATAACATTTCTGCATGTATTGCTTGGATATTTCCAAGATTATTATCTATTGCTAGTTCACAGAATTTTTCTAATAATTCTTCATAATTATCAATATCTAAGTGATTCGATGATTCAAATAAACCAATGATATCATTCAATGATTTATTTAATTCGTGATTTTGTACAAAATATTTAAATACATAATCGTCGAATTCTTCAGACTTGATTGTTATGATGTCTTTATTACATTTTATTTCTGGGTTTAATAATAAATCAATCGGTAAATCATACTCTGTTGATGTTTTATTTTCTAAATCATTTAAAGTTATCTTCCTGATGATAAATAAATCTGTATCTTCATCAATATCTTCAGGACTAGGTTTTTCGAAACTAATTGAATAATCAGCACTTGATTTAAATGCTATTGTATCTAAATTAATTTCAAAACATTCCATAAATTCTTCTGAAAAATCTATTTTCTTTGAATTTGTTGATAAGAAATGCTTTGCTGATAATAAATATTGCATAATAGGTTCCATAAGGTTCTTATTAGCATTAATACCCGTGTGTAAATATCTATTCTTTTCAGCTAATTCTCTACCATAACATGTTGTACATACACTAGTTTTTCCTGCACAAGTAACCGGAGTACGTAAAGCTATAGTTTTCCCAATAAGATTTTTACTATCTTTGGTTTTTAAATCAATAGTATAAAGTTCAGGTAAGAAAGCCCCACTATCTTCATCTATTAATTTATAATGTCTTCCAGAAAACATTTTTAATTGTTTTTCTGATTTTATCGTTATTTTTGATAAATGTTTAGTTCCACAATCATGAAAATCAGGATCATGAAATCTATCTACTGCTGCTAAATCTAGCGTTCTAGTCGTATAACCAGATTTTCTTACGTTATTATAATTAATACATTGTGCTTTTCTTGTACCAACGCAATTCATATAATAAAATTCTTTTGTCGACATTCCATATAAATAGTTGTCCGTTACTACTTTATGGAAAATACCATTATACATATCGGGTTTTAAACCTACAAAACATGCTAATTGTCTAAATTGATTTTTATTAATACCTGTTTTAGTTATACCGTAATCATATAAAGATATTGATTTATCTTCAACAATTACTTCCATAAGTTCATCTGCTAAATTATTTGCTAATTTTTCTACTTCGTCAAACTTTAAATTCTTTGGAATCGTTGGACGAACAATCTTTTTAAATCTTTGATTAGTCGCTATTAACTTAACGAAATCAAATAGTGAAAAATTAACTCCTAATTTTTTATTAAAATTAACACAAGAAACTAAATCGTCTAGCATTAATTGTAAATTCGTTTTAAAAAATTCATAATCATTATTATTTTGTGTAAATCTATCAAGACATCTATTAGTATATTCACTAATAATTTTAGAATTTATAATTGTTTCAAAATATAAATCCTCTTCTTCAATCTTGATATTTGAATCTACATAAAATTTTAATAAAATTAAATTAATTAATGCGAATTTTTGAGTAGTAGAATATTCTTTTTTATTCAAGATAATTGTGCACTTACCTTGTCTACTAGAGAAATATCTACTAATATGATTTTTTAATTCTTCTTTTGTCTTTACAAATAGTTGTGAATCATCTTGAAGTATGTCTAAATCATATACTGGATTCATAATATCACGTCCTCAATATTACATTTCTGTAATTCTCTTACATTAAAGAATGATTTCATTATATCCATTATTATAATATATAGATATAATTTTTTTTGATAAAAAGAACAAGAAGAAATTAATCTTCTTGTTTTTTATTTTTTGTTATTAAAGATTCATTTAAGTATTTTAAATTATCACCGAATTTACATTCTTTGATTAATTCTACTTTTTCCGATTCTGTTAATTGAACTTTTTTGATTTTATTTATTTCAATTTGTTCATTTAGTTTTTTAAATAATTTACTCATTTAGTTCACCGATCCTTATTTGAAATTTTTTTCACTAGGAGTTTTTGCGATACGTTTTGGAGTTGCTGATTCAATAACTGTTTGTTCAACATCATCAGCTTTTTCTGGATCAACTAAATCTTTATTATCTGCTTCGAAAGATTCTTCATCTGGTTTACCTTCTTTAACTGCATCTGGTGCGAAGTTAACTCCAGCTTCACCTTCTGTTTCTTCTTTCATAATTTTACTATGATCCGCAGGAACTTCGGTTAAATCTTTTCCCATTTTTACAAGTTTATTTTCAAGTTTTTTAATTTTTTCTTGAATTTTATCTTGTTTAACCATATCAGATTCTTTTTGTTTTTTAACTTCTAAACTTCCAATTTTTTCTTTAATTTTTTGAACTTTTTTCTCATTCAATGCTTCTAAAATGAAATCGTCGATAACAACTTCTTCATTTAAAGCTTTTTTAATTAAAGTTAAATTAGTTTCATTAGCTTCAAAATCATTTGATTCAGAAAGGAATTCCATAATTAATTCATCAGAGAATCCTTCAATTAATGCTTGTTCAACATCATCAGCTTTTTCTGGATCGATTAAGTCTTCATTATCAGCTTCAAATGCTTTTTCTTGAGGTTCCCCTTCTTTAACAGCATCTGGTGCATCATTTGTTCCTAATTCTTCCATTTCTTTTAATAATGTATTAACATTATCATTAGCAACATCTACATATTTTTCTTGAATAGCATTGAATAATCTATTTGCATTTCCTAATACTTTTACATATTCTTCGAATAATTTATCTTCATTAGCTTCAGCTAAACTTAAAGCTACTTGTTCAGTTAATTTTTCTACTCTATCTTCAGAATGATTGAAATAACCATAACCTAAAGCAACCGCTTCTTCAAAAGAACTATAAGGTTTTGCTTCATCATAATCAACTTTTGGAGCTGAATATGGAACTGCTTCATCATATGGAACTGCTTCAGAAGTTTTAGATTCTTGTTCAATTTTTTCTACACCTTGATCACCAGCTGGTTCACATGGACATTCATTATCATCTTTATCAGTAGGAGTTTCACAAGCACACTCTTTACCAGTATCGTTGTTGATAATTTCTTCTCCAACTTCAGTAACTGATTCTTGTACAACTACTTCTTCTTTAGAATCTTCTTTTTCTAAATCTTCTACTTTATCTTCTAAATTTTCGATTTTTTCTTCTAATTTTTCAATATCATCTTCAACTGATTCTTTTATAGCGTTAATTTTTTCTAATTTACCAGTATTTTTTTCAGCTAATTTGATTTCATCTTCTTCATATTTTTTTAACTCTTTATCAGATTTCATATCTTTTTTAAGAGCTTTATATTCTTTTTTCAATTCTTTTAAATTAGAATTATGTTGTTTTGCTGCTTTATCACCTAATAAACCTTTAATTTTAGATTTTAAAGATTCCTCTAAAGTTTCATAGTCTTCACGGATAATTTCAACATTTTCTTTTGAAGGTGCATAACCACATTCTTCAAGAACTTTATATAATTCAAAATCAGAAACATTTTCGATAACAACTTGTTCTACGTCATCAGCTTTTTCTAAATCGTCAACAACTTCATCATTTTCTGCTTCAAAAGCTTTTTCAATAGCATCACCTAATTTAACAGCTTCTGGTGCATCATTTGTTCCTAATTCCTCTAATAATTTAACAAATAAATCATTACTTTCTTTCAATGAAACAAGATTTTTTTCAGAAGTTTTATAACCAGTGAATTCTAATAATTGATATAAATTATAATCGTTTATTAATGAAGCATTTATTAATTTATCTTTTATTTTTTGTGCTTCTGCTTCTTTTTTATTTTTTTTATCTAGTTTCTTTTGTGCTTTGGCGTTTTCTTTTTGTATCTTTGCAGCTCCAGAATATTTATCTTCTTGTTCTTTTTTGTAATTTTTTACAGATTCTGAATTTTTTGCATCGATTTTATTTTTATTATCTGATATTTTTTCATCTTGTATTCTTCTTTTTTCAGATTTTTTTAATTGTTTTACTTCTTTCCCGGCTTGTCTTTCATATTTAGCTGTTTTTCTAGATACTCTACTGAAAGGATTAAATGCATAACCACCTAATGCTTCATTAATAGTCTCATATGTTTTTAAATTTTCTAAATTTTCTTTTGAAGGTTCATAACCGCATTCTTCAAGAATTTTATATAATTCAAAATCATTTAAAGATTCAATAACAACTTGTTCAACATCATCTGCTTTTTCTAAATCATCAACAACTTCATCATTTTCTGCTTCAAATGCTTCTTCATCAGAAGGTCCTTCTTTAACTGCATCTGGTGCAAAGTTAACTCCAGCTTCTTCTTCGTTTAATAAATCTAAAATATTATCGAAAGATTCACCGATTGTATCTAACATATCATCAGAAACTACATCTAATTCTGGTGTTTTAGCATCTTCTAAATCTTCTAATTTATCTTCTAATTCTTCTTTATGATTTGGATCAAAGTCTGGATCAACAGATTTTTTATAGAAATCTTCTGGTACTAATCTATCTTCATTTAAATCTTCGAATTCTACAACTGTTTTATAATCTTCACGTAAAGTTTTAAGATTTTCTGAATCAGTATCGAAACCATATTTTTCTAATAATTTATATAATTCAAAATCAGAAAGATTTTCAATTAATACTTGTTCAACATCATCTGATTTATCTACTTTAACAACTTCATCATTAGTTGCTTCAAATGATTTATCATCTGGATTTCCTGGTTTTACAGATTCAGGAGCATGGTTAATTCCAGCGATTTCTCCAGTTGATTCTTTCATACTTTTAATTTCAGCATCAGCATATTCTTTACCTTTTAGATGTTTTTTAGATTCAACATCATCTTCGTGTTTTTTTGCAAGTTTTAAGAATTTAGGATCTTTCATAGCTTTATCTGCTGCTTCAACATCTTTATCTTCTTTATTTTCTATGATAACTTGTTCAACATCATCTGATTTATCTACTTTAACAACTTCATCATTATTTAAAGAAAAACTTTGCTCATCTGGATTTCCTGGTTTTACAGCCTCGGGAGCATCATTTGTTCCTAATTCTTCATTTAATTTTTTTAATTTATTCATTTGATTTTCATCCTTTCCTTTTGATTCGCCAAAATAATTTACATTATCTAAATCAATATCTATTTCTTTATTTCCAACAGCATTGAAAACATCATTATCTCCGTTTTCTTTTACTTCATCATTATCTTCATAATTGTTTTCTTCAGATTGTAATATTTCAGCTGCGGTTTCACTTTCTAAACTTTCAAGAATTTTATCTAATTCTTCTTGAGCTTTAGCTTCGTTTAAAAGAGCTTCTAATTCTTTTACATTTTTACTCATTTTATCACTAATTTTACAAAAATATTTATTTGGAATAAGCGAACCAAATTTGTAAAATATTATCTCCTTTGTTGGAATTTTGTGCTTATTATTTTATATACTATTTTATAATAGATTGTTCAATTTTTTTACCCTATTTTATATTTTTTTATACTTAAATTATTAAAAATCAGGGGTAAAAGTTACTTTTTTATCGTTTTTGAAGGTTTCGTTTAGAAATATTACTTTTTTACAATTATTAGAAATTAATATTTCATAATCACTTTCTTTCCAATAAACATTCTTAATATTATCAGAAAAAATTATATATAATTCACCATATTCTAAATTATTTTTATATATTTCTGTATAATTTCCTATTAAACCTTCTGGTCTTATTATTATTTTTTCTAGATCATAAATATAAGTTGTTTGAAAATATTTATTCATTTTATGAATATCGTCATTATATAAAATCATTACCATACCTCCAAAACAATATTTTCATTTCCGGTTTCTGAAAATATTTTCATTGTAATTAATTCATTATTATTTTCATCTGGAAATTCATATAAATCTACAATAATTACAGTATTTTCTAAATAAAAATTATTTGTTGTTATAATTGGGTTATTATTTTTATCAAAAAAAGAAACATTAATTCCCGATAAACTTCCATCAGATTTTAAAAAATAATTTTTCTTTTTAAAAAAAGTTAAGTTCTTACTTATTTTTTCTGGAATTATTTCTAAACCAGATTCTTCATCTATTAAACAATCATATTGTGATTGACCTAATAAAATACCATTATCGTTTATATTTACTATGTTTCTAATTTGATAAAAATTATCGGCATCTTTTTCTAAATATAATTTATGGTAATTTATTAAAGAACTATTATAATTATTTAATAAATTGTTTCTATCTTCATATAGAGTATCAGTATTTCCTTCAATATCTTCAACTAATAAATCATAAACAATAGTATAATCCCAATCATCTTTATAAATAAATAAAATACCAGTATTAGTTGATTTACTTATTACACCAGTTATTAAAGTTTCTGGGAATTCTATTAATTGAGGCTGAATAACATATAAAGTAACATCGTTATATTCGTTGAATGAATCTACTGTATTAATGTCATATGAAATTGGTTGGGTTGTATTTCTGATAATTAATTCATTATTATATTTTTTATTTATTATATATCTATACATTAAAATCCAACTCCAATCACTAAACCTAGATTCAAACTATTTTGTATCTTTACATTTGAAATGCTGGTTTTATCAATTTTATTCATCTGACAAATTATCATTTTTTTATCTTTGTAATTGAAAATAAATTTATTATCTGCAATGAAAATATTTTCATCGAAATTCTCTTCTGTAATAAAAATACCTCTAAATAAATTAGTATCAATATTAGAATTTTCTGATATTTCTTGAACGAAATATAATCCGTTTTTAACATTTTGATCCGTTCTATAATAATCGAATTCTAACTTATTGAATATATTTACATCAATAATTTCTTCTAAATAAAAATCCTTTTCATTCATAAAATCACTTCCTTTTTAATATAATATATTGTTCAAACTATTGTAAATTTAAACAAAAAAAGAAAGAGAAACCTATCCTTTTAGATAGGTTGCAATTTCTTGTAATTCTGCTACATCATAAGATGTGAATGATAACGTATTTTTCAACGTCTCGTTTCTTACTACTAATTTAAAACTATTTCTAGTTTTATATGTAGCCATTGATAATTCGCTTACTGCGTAAATATCGAATTTATTATCAACGTGTTTATACATCGATAATGAAGCACTTGCTTCTGTTGCGTTATCCCAACGCACTCTTCTTTGAAGATTTTTTTCTCCTTGAAGATTTAACTCTGAGCTTACAAATGCTCTTTTTGTATTTGTATTATTTGTTGACATTAAGTCCTCCTTAATAACTCACCCGAATCCTATTCAGTCATGGTTATTCATTATAAGGATATATAAATGTCTTTTATAACTAGTCAAAATAATTTATTGTTGCTTCCTTCTCCATTATAAGAATATTTTCTTCTGGTTTTAATATTGTATATTTTCTGCTAGGCATTAAAAATTCTTTTTTAGAAATATTAAATTCTTTATCTGTTATAATTTCTCTAATAAGTTTTCTATCAGATGAAACAAATAAATTCCAATTATTTTTTTCTAAATATTCTTTTATTAAATTTCTTGTTAATAAAATTGTTTTTATTTTTCTATTTTTAAACGATTTTATTATTTCTATTTGTTTTTCGTTATAACAAATAACTGTAATTTCTTCTATTACATTATTATTTTCTAATGCAGAATTTTTAATAACTTTTTTAAAAAAATCTGTTATTTTGTTTTTAGAAAAATTAGAATTATTTTTTATTTTTTCTAATATTTTTTTGAAATAAAATACATTCCCAGAATCAACTAAAAAATCTCTTTGTTTTCTTTTATTAAATTCTTTTTCATTTTTTACATAATAATTTTCTTTTGGAAACATGTAAGAAAATTTCAACCAATTATATTTTATAAATAAATAAATATCATAATATTCTTTATTATAAACAATATCGTCAAAATCTAAAACTATTCTTCCTTGCATTATATCACTTCCTATAATAAATTGTTCTTTTAATTATAAATTAATAAAAAAAGAATAGGTTTCCCTATCCTTTAAATATATTTGACATATAATTTTTTTGATCTCTATTAATACAATGTACTGCAAGAGATTCTAACATAATATTTCCAGAAGAAATATTGTTGATTGCTGTTGATTCAATATCAATAAAAGGAATAATATAATCAGGTATTTTTTCTATTGTTTTTGGCGTAGCTAAAACATTAAATCCCATTTTCTTAAATCCTTTATTTTCATCTTCATCCGTATAAGATCTAAAAACAACATTCATAATAATTTCATATTTATCTGGATAATTTTCTTTTAACCATAACATTTCTGGACAATCTTCTTTTGTTGAAACTAATTTCATCATATTAATACTATCTGGTAATATTATTTTATGTTCTGGTTCTAATTCATTCCATACCATAACACCACGAACCTGTGGTAAAGATAATAATCTACTTTGATCATAATTTTCAAAACCATCACATCTTTTAGGAATTAGATATGTTGAATTTCCAGCTTTTATATCATCGGATACTTCTTTCTTTATTTCATAGAATTTATATAAAATATCCTTCACAGAAATATTTTTATTTTTTAGAATATCATAAAATAAAATATTTGAATATTTATCTCTGATTTTTTCTGCAATAACTGATTTTCTAATAGAAATACCTTTCATATCCAAGCGTTTATCCATTTCATCATCATCATTACAATCAATAATTTTTCCAAACTCTGCCCATAAATATGCAGCGTATGCTTTTTTAGCTTTCGTCATCATAGTTTGAGCCATTAAATATTCATTTTTCATTTCTATTATTTTTTTATATTCATCTTCTATTCCTAAATTTGTTGTAAGTGTCCAATAAATTCTAGCCAATGCTTCTGTACAAAAATCTATATAAATATTACAAGATGATAATTCATTTTTTTCTGTTTCTTTTAAATCATATTCTTTTAATAAAGTTTGAATATGATTTCCTAAATATAAGAAATTTGAATCAGTATCACAAATTAAAACTGAGTTTCTTGTTTCTTGTAATGCTCTTCTATATCTATCATCTAATATATAATTATAGAAAGTAAAATCAATTACAATGTTAGTAAAATCATCGTCTCTTGTATGACCGTTAATTTTCTTTCCATCTTCTCCGATAGTTCCATCTATTTCATTATATCTTTTAATTTTAGAGTTCATTATTTCTCTAATTTTCTTACCTGATAAGAATAAAATTAAATTGTTTTTATAGAATAATTCTGTTAATTCTCTTTCATCGTGGGTTAATAATAGATTTCCTAATACGTCTCTTTCGATTTCGAAATCGCATTTATTATATAAATAATCAACGACTTCTTCTCTATTAATAGGTCTATCAACATAATCGAAAATATCTTTTTCATGTTTTTCTCTTTTTACATTCATAATAAATTGTAAAACATCATCTAATTTTTTATAACGACAATTATTTCCTAAGAAGTCCTCCATTGCTATAATTGATGTTGATATGATGTCTTGTCCTGTAAATGTTACAGAGTTTTGTATTAACGAATTAAAGAATATTGATACATCTAAACCTAATGTTCCATAAAATGCATTCGCTGCAACTTTAAAACCTAATTGTAGTACTTTATATCTATTATAATCTAGAGAACCTTTTTCCGAAGCTTGCATTTTATTTTTATTAATTCCACGCATTTTACCTAAGAATTCTAAAACTTGAATTATTAAATTTTCATCATCGTGTTTTTCAAATAAACAAGCATACCCAGACATTATATAATCACTATTTAAAAATAGATTTATAAATTCTTCAACATTCATAACTTGATTAGTGTTTTTAACGTTGTTCATAAATCTACCTTTTGGTAAATAACGTTTTTTATATATCTTCTTTAAATAATCTAAAAGTTCTGCGTCTGATAATACATCTTTTGTATATTTTAATCTAATTTTATCTCTTAAATCTTTGAATAAAAGATACATGAAACTTAATCTTTCTTCTTTGTTTCTATTTCTAATATCTAATCGCATTTTATACTTTCTTTAATATGACATTCTGTACATACATATTTTCCGTCCAATGTTTCGGTTAATTCATTTTTATAAAAAAGTTGTTCGCATTCAATACATTTAATTATTCCTTTTTCTTCTAATTTAAAAGCTTTAATAGGATCATTAAGTATTTCTTTAGAATAATCTGATAAAAATTTAATCATTTCTTCTGGATTATCTTCATCTTTATATGATGACATAAAAATATATTGTATTAATTCCTCAATTTTTTTTGCTATTTCTATTCTAGTTTCTTCTCTCATATTATTTTCCTTTCTTTAAATATTTTTATCAATATACTTTATTGACTCACAATAATAATATATAAACAAAAATAGTTTTATATAATATATTGTTAGGACTATTATAAAATAACAAAAAAAAATATAAGAGAAATTAATCTCTTATATTTAAATTACATAAATAATGATTTGCTTGGTTTCATTAATTTAGAACGTTGACCACTTTGTGTAGCGTTAATAGAATTAACGTTTATAATTAAATTTTTAACTTGTCTTAATTCTTTAATATATAAAGCTAAAGAATTGAATCTTAATGCAACAGTTTGTGTCATATATTTAGCAGATAAGAATAAATCACTAATTCTTTGTTGTAATGCAGATGTGAATGCAATATTAGAACCTAATTGTGCAAATTTATATCTAACATTTTCAATTTCTTTATAAAGTTTTTCGAATTTTGTTTTCATTTTATCCATTTTTTTATATAATTGTTCTGCTTCTTTTTCACGAACATTTACAACTTTTAATATATTAATTAATTGATTATAAGTTGCTGAAGTTATCATTGAAATTTCCATACCAGTTACATTTCTTATATATTGTTTTGTGTTCATACTTGAAAGTATATCTGAAATTAAATTATTACATTCTTTAAATGCTTTTCCTAAATTATCAGTATTTATTTTAGTTCTTACTAAATTATCTTTCATTCTATCTGATGAAATAACATCTACACTAACAGCTTTTCCACCGATAGCAAATTTAACATCACCAGCATATGATTTAATATCATCGAATGTTCTTTTTGTCATATTTAATAATAATTCTAAATCATCACTACCGAATAACATTTCATCATTTGAACCAATTGAATTGTCGAATATATCAAAGAAATGTGTTAATTTACTTTTTAAATTCATTAATTCATCTGATACATCTATTTTATTAATAGAAATATCTCTAAAAGTTGTTCTTTCATTTTCATTTAAACTAGATTCAGAAACCATTACATTTCCTTTAAGACTTCCAAGAACTACTTCTAAATCTTCCATATCTTTTTGAGAAATATTATCAAACTTTAATTTTGATTTATGATCTTGATAATCTACCATATATTTATTTTCAATTTTTTTAACTTTCTCAAATTTTAATTTTAAATCTTCTGGACTAATTTTATTTTTTGGATTTTCTAATCCAACTAATCCTCTTAATGATTTACTAAAAATATCTATTAATTTTATAGCAATATTTTTAATCCATTTAACAATACTACCCAAGAATAAAGTTAAATTTTCTATAATACTATTATTAGTTGATAATTTTTTAACATCAACACGAGAAATTTCCGGATTATAAACTGGACTTTGTTGAGAACCAGACTTTCCTAATTCTAATCCTAATTTAAAAATATCTTTAAAAGTGTCTAATGCATTAGTACCTGTTAAATCAGTAGTAGTTTCATTTAATATTTTTTCTTCAACTTTTAACCAGTTAACCATAGCAGTATAACCTTCTTGAAGTTCTTTTTGTTCTCCCATAAGATATTTAAATTCTTTATTGAATTGTTCGTCTAAGAATTGTTCATAGACGTTTAGTTTGAATTCATTAATATTCATATAATCACCTATGCCTTTCTTATTTTCTTTTTTTCAATAAACTTGAATATTCTTTTTTATCATTTTGTAAAGATTCATTTAAAATATTATTTCTAACATTTTTTAAAAGATAATCTTCTAATTTTACTGTTTTTACTACGTTCCCGTTTTGTAATTTTACAGTACCGAAACTATTTGAATAAGTTTCCATTAATAATTTATCAGAATCATCATAGAAATATAATTTACTAAAATGAACTAATTCACCTGAACCATTATCAATTAAATTTTCATAAATTAAACCTGAATTTTCTAAATTTTCTGTTTCTAATAAACCTTCATTTAAATTTAAAGATTCTGAAACAAAAGACTCATTTAAACAAGCTGATTCGTTAACACTTAAGTTTCCAATTTCTCTCATATAAGCTTTATCATGACTTGGATTCATAACCCAATCCCAACCAACAATTCTTAATCCTGGTTTTACAACAGTTCCTCCACCAAATCCTGGAGCAACATCACCTTGAGCTCTTAAACTAAATCCGACTTGAACGCCTTGTTCTATTAATCCAGCCATACCTTTACCAACATCATTGTTTGCTGTTTCAAGATCACCAACTAATAAATCGCCTTCCCACCAAAGTTTTCTAATAATATGAGAGAATTTTAATGGATTAAGTTGACTTTGAACAGCCATATCTTTATTAGTAGGGTGTCCTGCTTCTCCACCAAAGTTCAATGTAGCCATACCTTTAGTAACAGTGAAATCTTTCATACCTTGTTCAAGGACGTTTTTAGGATAAGTTCTTCTATTTCTATTTTCTCTATTAGCCTCTTGAATTACAGCAGTAAATCTTATAGTTCCTAATGGAGTTTTTTTAAAATTTCTAATTTCAGCTACATGAGCTGACTCTAGAATTAAATATTTTCCTGTATTCATGTACACTATGCTTTACATTTCAAACGGCTAAGTCCTACCTATGACGTAAAGCGTCTCCTTTTCTAAATGTTTTTGACTTATTATTTATTACAAAATATCAAATTTTATACTTATTATTTTATTTTATATAATTTATTGTTCGGAAAAATAGGTAGAATTTAATAAAATATAGCCTTTTTATATTTTTTTACCCTTTTTTTATAAAATTTACTATTTTTTTAACTTTTTTATATTACAATTACGAACAATAGATTATATAAATAGTATTGCAACACTAATTATGCTTTACATTTTATATGGTTTTAATAAAGTGGAAAGGACGGATGTAATTATGAAACACTTTTTTACAAACGGACTATTGAACATTAAAGAAGATAAAAATTCAAATTCCTCTGAAAAAACTTTTGAAAAGGCTATTAAAACAAATCTGTTAGAAAATGAAAATATTGTAGCAGAAGAACAAGTTGAAGAACCGCAAGAAATTGTGGAAGAACCTGTAGTGGAAGAAGAGCCTGTTGATGATGGATATGTCGAAGAAGAAATTCAAGATGATCTATCTTATATGGAACAACTACCCCCTAATTCAAAAGAAAATTCAACGGAACACGAAAAAATGAAATCTTTATTTATTTGTTCTGAAAATCTTTATGATTATTCTAAATTAGTAGAGCAGAATATTAAAAATATTGATAAAAGTACGATTGATAGAGTGACTGTTGTAAAATTAGCTCAATTAGAAGACAAAATGAATCTTTATATTAATAAAATAAAAGATTTTGTTGCAGAAGTGTTTATTAGAGAAACATATGAAAAAAATTTATATTTATTTTATACTCTAAGAAACGAATTTATTACTATAATAAAAATAATAAGAAAATTATTGAAATTAGAAACAATGGAACATGATGATATTTCAAAGGATTCGCAAGAAGGATTAATTGAAATTAAATAAAAAAAATAAAATCCCTAAACAAACTATTAAAAAATAACAAGGAGAGACTTTACATATAGTTGGTTAGTTTACCATGGGAATAACAATTAGTTATCTATAAATATAAAAAGTAAAGTATATAAAATTATGAACTTTAAAACAAAATATGATAGCATTAATGAAATATTTTTAACTACAGACAGATTCTTACAAGAAAGTACAGGATATGGATTAGTTGGTGAAGATGCTACAATTAAAAGACTTTTCACAAATGAAGAAACGAGAGAATCAATCATTACTTCAATGGTGGAAGGTGTAAGTGCTGACGAAGAAGTACAATTAAGACAATTATTAGAAAACACTGCTAGAAGAACTATCCAAGAGTCTGCTGGTGGAATCGCTGGTTTAGCTTCATTAAATATGCCAGTAATTAGAAAATTATGGTACAAAACTAGAGCTAAAGATGCTTTAAAAACTGTTGTTGCAAATAGTCCAACTATGGCTGTTGCTTATACAAAACCATATTTATTCAGATATGTTGGTGGAGTAAAAGAAACTAAAGATTTACCTTATGGTGCTATGTATGCTAACGCTGCTTTAAATGCTGCTAATGGTTTAGATTTATATAGTGGTGATGGTTTAGATTTCCAATCAGTTACATCAATTAAACCTTTAACTGATGCTGCTGGTTTAAACGGAACAATGGTAACAATCGATTACTGTGAAGGTAGCGATATTGACGAAATCGACAGAGATTACTTTGTAGATAAAGTTGAAGTTTATGCTGCTGCTGTTAAAGTTGTTGATGGTAAAGTTGTAAATGCTGATGATACAGATGCTGTATTAGAAGAAAGCTATTACGTAGGTTTAGAAAAACCAATCGCTGATACAATTTATGGTACATTAATCGTTCCTTCAACTGCTACTGTTGATGCTGGTAAAGTTGCTGGTCAAATCGTTGTAAATGTTGCTATGACTAAAGGTACTGCAGATATTTCTGTATTAAAAGGTGCTTTTGGTGCTTTAAAAGATGCTGTAAGTGGATCAGTTGTTGTTTATACAAGAGCTCATTTATCAGCTGAAAAAAATGTTGCTTCATGGTCAGTTGCTACTGAAATTGCAAAACAAGAAATTACAATTGGAACTGGTACACATATCAATGCTCCAATGACTATTGAATCTATTCAAGATTCAGAAGCATTATACAAAATTGACTTAACAGCAGAAATTACTGATGTTATGACTCAAGTATTTGCTCAAAGATTAGATGAAGAATTAATTGACTTCATGATTAGAAAATTCGTAAACAGACCAACTAACGTTGAATTTAGAAATAACCCTGCTTATACTGGTGCTGCTGCTCATACATATACTTTTGATGTAGCTACAATGACTGGTTATACTGGTGGACCAAAAGCTTGGCGTGAAGAATTAAAACCTGTTATCGATGACGCTGCTATCGCTATTATGGAAGAAAGTAGATTCCAAGAAGGTACATTTGTATTAATTTGTCATCCAAAAACTGCTCAATTATTAAAAAATCCAGAATGGCAATATAAAGGTGGAAACGGTGGAAACGTTGATGGTACTTCTGTATCTTTCGATACTGCTGTATTTACTTCAGATTCATTCATTTATAAATTAATTAGTTCATTCAATTACCCTAAAGGTATGATCGGATTATCATTTATCCCAGCTGGTGAAAAACAATTATCACAAGTTTATTACCCATATGCATTCACTATGAGTACAAGTGCTGGTTATAGAGATCCAAATCAAGAAAACACTCCATCATTAGTTATGACTAAACGTCATGCAAAATGGGAATTCACTCCTACTTCTGCATTAATCGTTATCAAAAACTTAGATGGTACTTCAAGATTCCATGCTGGTAACTTATGGTCTAACCAATTCTTAAGTAATGCTGATGTTCAAAACGGAGATTTAATTTATACACCAAAACCTTAAGAATAACTTAAATTAAATAAAAAAAAGAAATAGTTAACGCTATTTCTTTTTCTTTTTACTTATAGCGAAAATTCCTCTTCCGCTACAGATTATTGTACTTTGGCTTTTGTATATTTTATACTTTTTTAATTTAAATAAATTTATCATATTTTTATCCTCCCGATAGTATCAATGGGTTTTACATTGTAATACATAAAATATGAAATAAGAGTTTATCATATTATTTCTTATTCTTTATAATAATATATAAACAATAAAAAAGAAAAAACATAAATTCTTTCGAATTTATATTTTATGCACCTTTTATTTTTCTTGAATAAGTTAGTATTGAATTTTGAGCAAATTTTTCTATTAATGCTTCTCTTTCTGCTTTTGCATTTTCAACTTGATCTAAAAATAAACTTATATTACCATAAGGTGATTCTATATTTTCAAATCTTTTTCTAATAGGAAATAATGTTACTAAAAAATCTAATAAACATAATTGTAGAAAATGCTCTCTCAATCCAGTATCAATTGTACTCAAATGTTCTGGATGAACAGCCATTATCATTGCTAAAGCATAACTTGATGACCATAATTTTGGAAAAATTTCGACTTTATTTGGTGGAATAAATACTGGTGTTATTCTTGTTTGTGTATATGATTGAAAATCAGCATATAATTGATTATTGACTGGATCTGTTGAATTCATCAATGCTAAATTATTATAACTATTTAGATCACTTAAATAAACTTCAGAAACACCGACGATTCTTAATCCATCAACATTAGGTATTGTATATACATTTTTTCCACGAATTATTTCATCTTTTTCTCTTAAACCTACTCTAAATTTAAATGGGAAATATTTACTAAATGTTACTAGAGATTCTTGGAATACTGTTTTCATCATTTCTTCATCAGATATCTCAGCTTCAATATCATAAACAACATCACCAATATTTCTTTTTATATAACGGATTACTTCCGTAGGATTTAAACTAAACATAGCCATATAAATCAACTCTTTTCTTTATATTATAATATATTGTTCAATTTTACCGAACAATTTATTATATAATAACAAATAACGAAAGGACGGATGCATATGCAAAACGTAGATATAGAATTATTAATAAAATTATTTAAATCTCAAAAGATTTCAGAATATACTTTTGGTTCAGAATTAGAAAATATTATAGGTGGACTAACTAGAACTAATGTTGAATTTATTGATGGAACTTTTGGTTCTTCTGGAAATGATTATCTTGTTTCTTCATTACCTATATTAATTCCAAATGGATATAAATTTAAATTTATCGTAGATAGAACTTTATTTAAAGGTTCACTTTTTTCAGATACAGATATTTCTAGAATTATTGAAGATGTGTCAAAAGGACAACTTCAAATCTTAAATGTATTAAATAAAAAATTCAATAAAAAGAAAAATATTGAAATTGGTATGAGAGAATTAATAAAAATTTATTTAGAGCTTTATTTAGCTAATATTAAATTAATAAATCCATCAATTTTATCTAAAATTCAAAAAGAAAATATTCTAAACATTAATGATTTAGAAAAATTTATATTCGAATACGATGATAATAACTTATCTTTAGAAGAAGTATTAGAATTTATTTCTGTTAAACATTTATTACCTGAGCCTTATATAATGGAAGCTAAAAAGCAATTTGGAAGTCAAGTTGAAAGTATTTATGGAAAAGGTGCTAATCACGATGAACCGGATTACTTTGATGTAAAAAATATGAAAAAAGAACCTTTCGATAACGATAAAGATGATCCTGTTATAACTAGAGAAATTCCTCATGACTATAAACCTCCTTATAGTTATTAAAAAAAGAAAATAGAACTTATTGTTCTATTTCTTTTATTTTTTCTATACTTTTTGAAGTCCAATTTACCATTTTGCTTAATAAATAATATAATGGTGTTCCAAATATAAAGATAGCAACTAATAATAAATAGTTACCTGTATTTAGATATTTTAAACTGTCTGAAGCTGTTATAAAATCACCTTTAAATAAATTAACTAAAGAAGAATGATAATCGAAAATCATATCTTTTAAACTATCCAATCCATTTTTAGAGGAATAAAATGTAACTAGTACAATATCTGGATTGACTAATAAAATACCTATTCCTAAAATCATAGATATTATGACGACTATTTTTTTATAATTATTTAATGGTTTACATAAAATTATTAATAATATATAACCGGAAACAGCCATAGATAATAATGCCATAGAATCTCTTACATATATATTTCCAGGATTAAAAGCATGTATCGAGAATATAATTGCAACTGGAAAGAATATTAATAAAGCAGAACTTATTGAATTCAATATTACTCCTTTGATAAATCTTCCGGATATTGGATGGGATGATTTTTGCAAAGATAAAAATAGAGAACTAAATCCTATAATTGCTGTTTCAAATATTGTAAAATTTTCAGTACTAAATGGATATTTTCCACCTAACATAATTATTGAATAAATTGACATTAATATTACAAAAAATGTTTTCATTAAAAATAAAGTTGATGTTAATTGAATATTATTTATAACTCTTCTTCCTTCATTTACAACTTTAGGAAGATTTGAAAAATCAGAATCCATTAACACGACTTGAGATACTGCTTTGCTAGCCTCTGATCCAGAAGCCATTGCAATAGAACAATTTGCTGTTTTTAATGCTAAAATATCATTTACACCATCACCAGTCATTGCTACATTTTTCTTATTGTCTTGTAAAGATTTTATTAAAATTGCTTTTTGTTCCGGTGAAACACGACCGAATACTGTAAATCTATTGGCTGCGTCTCTTGTTTCTTCTGCTGTTAAATGTTCTAAAGAAATGCATTTATCTGCATTATCTACACCGACTTGTTCGGCTATTCTTGAAACTGTAAGCGGATTATCACCAGAAATAATTTTAATATCTACATCGTTATCTTTGAACCATTTAATAGTATCTGCAGCCGTTTCTCTAATATTATCTTTGATAACAAATAGAGCATATGGTATTAATTTATCATTAATTGATTTTGATTTATGATTTATTTTTTCATCATTTGCTGAAGTTGCTAAAACAACAACTCTATAACCTTTGGAAGCATATGAATTCGCTAATTCTAAATGTTTAGGATAATGTTCTTTTTTTATTATAAATTCTGGAGCACCTAATATGAATGTTCCTCCAACTTCAAAAGTTAATGCAGAATATTTTCTATCACTAGAGAAATCCAATTGATCTATAACTTTCATATCATTTCTTAATTTAAATCTTTCAGTTAATGCAACATTTGTTTGATTATTTCCATTAATATAATTTAAATAATTCCCCATAATTTTTTCAACTAAATTTATATTAGCTTCTAAAATAACTGTATCAATAACTGTCATTGTTCCATCGGTAATAGTTCCTGTTTTATCTAAACATAAAGTATCTATTCTTGCTAGAGACTCTATTGAATATAAATCTTTTACCATTGTATTGTTATTTGATAATCTAACAACACCTACAGTTAACGCTATTGTTGTTAGTAAAAACATACCAGTTGGAATTATTTGTGTCATTAAAGCACCTTGTGCTAATAAAGCTTCGTCCATATCAGTATCGCTTCCTAACATAGCCAGAAAACTGAATAATAATAGGGGAACTATTATAAAAGATAATCCTTTAATAATATTTGTTAAAGATGATAATAAAACAGACTTTTTCTCTTTTATAGATTTTGTTTTATTTTGTAATTTATTGACAAAACAATCATTACCTATTTTATTTACAAAAGCATAAGCTTTTCCAGATACAACAAATGAACCACTTAACAATTCACTATCTTTTTCTTTTTTAATTAAATCTGATTCTCCAGTTAATAAAGACTCATTAACTTCTATTTGTCCAGATAATACTATACAATCGGCTGGTATTTGTTCACCAATATTCAATTCTATAACATCATCTAATACTAACATTTCTGATTTTATTTTATATTTATTATCATTTCTTATAACTGTTGTACTTGGTGCGTTTATTAATTTTAAATTATCCAATGTTAATTTTGTTCTTATTTCTTGAATTATTGCAGTAGCAGTATTTATTAAAACAGGTATTAAAAATAAATACATACTAAAAGGTGCACCGGCTATAATAAATAATAATATAGCGATCATAAAAAGAGAGTTGAAAAATGTAAATATATTTTTATAAAAAATGTTCCATATTGTATTAGAAACTTCTACATTAGCTTTATTTATTAAACCAGCTTTTTCTCTTTCTATAACTTGTTCAACAGTTAAACCTTTTTTAGAAACTTCATATCTTTCGATTTGAATAACTTCTAAAATTTTTTCGTTTAATAGTTTTTTCATTTCTTTTCCTTTCTTATTAATAAAGAACGGAAATCATAAAGATTCCCATTCTTAGAATTTTATTAATTTCTCCATAGGAGATGTTTTTTCTTCTCGATTTTCTCGATTATGTAAAATTGCAGCAGCAATTTGTTGTTTTGAGTCTTCACCCATTATACCAGTAAATGTACTTGTTAATTCTGGTAATTTATTCAATTTAACTTGTTTATAATTATACATTGCTTTAGGATTATTATTTATATAAAATCTAAATGCTTCAACTATTTTATTTTTATTTCTAAATAATTCTGAAATTAATAATTCATAAGTTGTTGATGAAACACCTAATCCTATATAACCACTTGCTTCCATAGCATTTATTAATAGAGGCAGAATAGAATCGTAAGAAATAATTTTAGGCATTTTTCCTTCTTCTATTAATTTAGAAATGAAGAAAACCAAATCATCAGGATCTTCCATATGGTTTAAATCATAACAAAAAGCATCTCCGGGTTTTAATTTGAAAACGATATAATCATCTGCTTCTATACCTGGTTTCAATCTACCAGACCATTTATATTTTTCAGAAAAGCTAAACATCATTTTAATCGGATAACTTAATTTATAAACTTTATCTTTAAATTTAAATAAGAATAAACCTATTGTTTCTATATTTTCACCTATTTGTCTAGCCATAGCACTTTTAGTACCACTCATATAACTTTCTGGAATATATATTTCTAATAATAAATCTTTAAAAGTTAATTGTGTTCTTAGGTCTATTTTTTCTTCTTTTAGAAAACTATACTTCATCATTATCACCAACTAATTCTTTTGTTATTTTTTCTTTGAACATACCAGAAGAAGATAAACTTCCTATTCCAGCTTTCAAATCTTTTCTAAATCTGAATACAAATTTTTTTGCATAAATTTCATCTCTTTTTATTATAATTACAACTGGAACACCGTAATCTAATCTAGTCACTTCTATATGATATAAAATTCCTATATTGTCTTCTATTCCATTATATTTATCCATTAAATTATCTAAATAAGAACGAATTTCTTGCTCAGTCATTACATCACCAATCATTTGTCTTAATATATGTAAATCTTGTCTTAATTCTATTCTTTCTTTACAAAAATTATTAATTTCTCCAAATAATAGATGTTTTATCTTAGGATAGTAAATTGAATTTTCAATATTAGGGTTTAAAGAGTCACCAACATTTATCATTATCTCATTTAATTGTGAAAATGTTTTAGGATCTTTTTTGATGATCATGAAATCACCCCATCAAACAATTTGATAATTCTTTAATTAATAATAAATTTTTTACTGATTCATTAACAACTTCTAAAGATAAATCTTCAATTTTTATATGATTTAATTGATCATATAAATTATCACTATAAATTTCTTCTTTAGTTTTTATTTTAGATAAATTTTTATGTAAAATATCTGCATTTTTTATTTCATATTTATCGCAATATTCTTCCATATTATTCCCTAAAAAATTTTTCATATTAGTAAATTCATCTTTAGTTTCTTCAAATTCTAATAATAAATTTCCAATATAAGCAACTTTCATTGCTTCTTTTAAAGATAGTTTTAAACCATTTCTAGAAGATAACATTATATTTCTTAAATTTTCTGCTGTTTTTAAAGATAAAATATCTTTAACTTCAGAGTTATTTCTAAATGCAAAATAATTTGCAATTGCATCTTCAGTTGATTCATTTATTAAATTAGAACCTTCTACTAATACTTTATTCAAAGTATTTTCAACTTCTTCTTTAATTTCTTTTTTATATTTATTCATTGTTGTGACTTGTTTCACAAAATTTTCTTTTATAACATTTTTAATCATTATATCGACCACTTTCTATTTTTTTATTATATAATGTATTGTTCTCTATAATTTCTTCAATTTTAGCTTTAAGTAATCTATTTTTTTCTAATTCTAAATCATGATCAGTCATTAATGAAATAAGATGTAAAAATACTGCATTTACCCTTGATATATTTTTATTTACAATAATATCAAAATATAACATTCCAATAAATTTTTTAAATCCTTTTATTTTATGACATAAATTAGTAGTTAATTGTTGTCTTATTTTTCTTAAATCTTTATGAACTTGTTCTACTGTGAAAATTAATTTGCCAGCTACAGCTTTTGTCATAAATATTTCAAAATTTACAAAGTCTAACGATAATACAGTTTCTATTAAACTATTTTCACCATGTTGCATTCTTAAATATTCAATAGTTTCTTCAATAGGGACATATCCTTTAATATTTAAATCACTTGTTCCTGTTATATCAAATAATTGATCTGGATTTTGTAATTGTAGTAATTTAAAATCATTTTCATCGTCATTTAATAAACATTTAACTAATCTTTCAACATTTGCAATTGTCCATCCAGGTAAAAAACTTCTGAATCTTATATATAAAATTGCTTCTAAATTTTCTTTATCATCTATTGTTGTTTTAACTTGCTCTATAATTTCTTTTAGTACTGAAAATTCAGCATTAGAAAATTTATAAAATAATTCTTTTTGTTCTAGTTTTTCTTCTTGAAAAATTCTTGTTTCATTTTCATTTAAATTAACTTTACCTAAAATATCAGTTAAAGCATTTTCTTTCTCATAGTTTTTCTTATTAATATTCATTCTTCTCTTCCATTTCTATATTTTTCAATAATTTTAATACAATTTCATTTCTTATATTTGTGAAATATTCCATATCATCTGTTATAGCGAAATATTTATCTGATGCTTCATTATCATCAATAATTGTTAATTCTTTTCCATAATTAATCAACATTTCGTCCATTTTATTATTATAAGTTTCATATAAATCGATAAAAGTTATTTCTTTGAATAAACCTAAACCTGAATTATAAGTAGCTCTAATATCATAGATTATTTCTGTAATATAATTTAAAATTAAATTATCTTCGAAGTTTTTAAATTTTTTCTTATCTTGTAGAACAAATAAATCTTGTTCTTCTTCGTTATTGAAAACATCTCTGTATCTATCCGCAATTATTTGTTTATTATTTATAATATATCTGTAGATTACATCTCTAATATTTTCATAGTTTCTTATGAAGAAAAATTCATATAAAACTTCATATTTTTCTAATAATTCTATAATATCAACTGTTTCATCCGTGTCCTCTCCAATTTCAACTGAATAGATTTCTCTTAAACCAAATGAAACAAGATCAATTAATTCATTTATTCTATCTAAAAAATGTTCTTTTAAATCACTTGTAATTATATCCTCTTTATTTTTTTCTACTCTTTCTTTAAATAATGTTACAAAGTTAACCATATCGATTAGAGAAGTTTTACCTTCTATTTGATCTTTTATATTTTTAATAACAATATCAATAGACAAATCCTCGTCGAGATTTTGAATTCTCTCTACAATGGAATATGTTTCTTTTTCTTCTTCTTTTTCTTCTATTAATATATATCCGTTTTTTGCCATTGTCGTTTCCTTTCATATTTTTTATTTATATAATAAATTGTTCTTTGCATTATAAAATAATAGAAAAAATAAAAGGCTTATAAAAACCTTTTATGAATTCCACTTTTTAAATGTATTTTGTAATCTATCTTCCGTTGGTGTAAAATCTTCTTCTTTTCCATAATAAGCCCCACTATCAAAATCTCTTGATGCACTCGTTACTATACCATCGTTATTTTTTGTTCCACCGTTTAAAAATCTAGATTCTATATGATTTATAGAAACTGTTGCTCTTAAAGTTTTAGCTCTAACTTCTTCTATATTTTCAATATTAAATACTCTATGATTTAAAATTCCATATTGTTTAAAGAAATCACCATCAGAAACAGCATATCTAAATACTAGATAAGACATAACGGAGTCATCATGACATCCAGGAGATGCTTGAGGTTTCCCTTTTATTTCTACTAATGTTCCTAATTCATTTATTATTTTTTTAGAAACGAAAACATCCGGTTCGTCTCTAACAATTGCAGTTAGCATACTGAACATCAAAGGTCTACTATATCTATCGGTGTGAACACCATAAGTATATTCAAATCTTTTCTTTTCTATTTTTTTACTATACTCTTTTGTTACAGATGCTTCTTTTACTGATTTTTTCTTATATATTCTTGGTTCTAATTGAGGATTTTTAATTAATCTATCTAAAATTGCTTTACCGTAACTATTTCTTTCGACCACTAATAATGAATTTATGAAATAACTAGTCATCAGTTTATCTATTAATGAACCAAATAAGTTTATATCTATTTTTGAACTTGCTATATCGCCAACTATTCTAAAATCTGAAGGATGTATTATATTAATTACTGAGCTATCTTGATTTGTACCTCCGGCAACGTCACAAGATAGAATGTATCTTTGTTTTAAATCGGGTAATTCATAGAAATCAATAAAATAAGGAATTCTATTTATTACTTTACCTTTAACTTCTATATCAACATCTACTCTTAGAACGAAAACAGAATCTTTAGCGTAACTATTTACAATTTCCATATCTTCAGTAGAAAATAGACCGTTATCTATTGAATTCGTCCAAACTAAATCTAATTCCCTTTTTTTCTTTAATTCGCTTGACATTTGCGAACACATTTCATCGTACCAATCTTGTGTTCTACCTATTTCTTGCCAACTATATTGAATATGAACAAATGGTTTCTTTCCATTTTTTTTCATAAAACGTTTTATTTCTGATTCTGTCATATCATAAAATTCATATCTAAATGGTGTACATTCTGAAATAAATTTATGAGCCCACTTACCAGTTTCTGTATCTATATTATTTGGTGTTGTTGTAAAATGCATTCCATAAGGCACGCCGTTTCGTTTAGCATTTTCTGCTGCTGTTCTCCATGCTGGAACACAGGCATCATAAATAATATCTACTTTATTCATGAAGGCTAACTCGTCTTTATAAATTATAGCTGAAGTCAAACCCCTACCTAACTTATCGGCTTGAGCTGCTGAAGTTGCAGATGATTTAATTAATAATTGATTTTTTAATCTACTTATAAATTTTTCATTTACATTATCTTTATCATGTTTATGTTTAATAATTGTTTGTAAAAATCTAGGTAATAATTCCTTTATTGCTTTAAAACGTCTACCATTTTCAATAGCATCTGGATATTGTTTATTAAGATAAATTGCTTGACATCCTTTTGTTGCAAATAACATTATCCATGTATGTTCAATAACACAACCTATTGTCTTACCTTGCTGACGTGGTAATAAAGAAATAAAATTTAAATTTTTTGAAACTGCGAATGATTGAGCTAAATTTCCTAAATTTAATTTATAAGGAATACCGTCCGACCCAGTATCTGGAATTAATACTACTTCTCTTATATAATACCATTTATTCCTACAAATTTCATTATATATTCTTATTTTTTGTTCTGCTGTTAAATTATCACTTCTAGGATCAACTCCGACTAAAGATTTATCGTATAATTTTAGCATAAATTTATTATTTTTTACACCTTTTTTCTTTAATTGGTTTGATACGAATAAAAATGAAAGATTTTTTGTATTTATATCATAAATAAAATCAGCCATTATATCACTTCTCTTTCTTATAATATATTGTTCGCTTTTTTAGTTGTTTTTATACATTTTTATACTAATTTCATCGAACAATAAATTATATACTATAATATAAATTAAAATAAATCAGATAAACTAAAAGCGAAAAAATATAAAAAGGAGAGTCTTTACGATAGATGGATTGCTTTTATCCATATCTGTGACATAAAATGTTTCTATAATATAATGAAAATTATATTAAGTAAAGAATATAAAATATGGCAAATACTATAATAAATTATCCTAGAGTTTCTGTAACTTATAATGCTAGTTTAACTCAATTACCTACAGCTGCTGAAAATAATGCTACAATTTTGTTTGCACCTTTTATATCTAATAAAGGACCTGCAAATAAACCAACATATATATCTTCTTATAGTGACTTTGTTTCTTTGTACGGAACTTTGGATTATAATAAAAATGGACAACAAGTTTTGAATATAGGAAATTGGTTAAATTCTTTTGGTCAAATTTTAGCATATAGAATTGTTGATTTCGATTCAATAAAACTTACAGGTGGGATTAATGATATTGATTTAACTAATGCTTTATCTGATACAGATTTAAAAAGTTTTTTAAATTTTTATTCATTAGTTCTTGAAAATGGTTCGACGGTATATTTTGTTAATGGTGTTGAATTAGATAATGATTTAACTTCATTTGTTGATACTTATACATTAAGTGTCGAATCAGATGGCTCATTAAAAATAGGAGAAGAAAATTTAACTAACAACAGTCGTAATGTTTCTATAAATGATCCTTCTTTATATGCATTATATGGAACTGATATTTCTGAAACAGCACTTGCTATTAAATCGATTAAATTTATATATCGTTCTAAAAATATTGGTTCAGATTATCAAAATTTTAAATTAAGTTTTGAAGGTTCAAGTATCGAAAAAACATTTAATATTGTTTTAAGTAACAATAATAAAGTTATTCAAACAATAAGAAATAGAACTTTAAGTAATTATAAAAGTGCATTAATAAAAGATGAAGATCCTTTTTCATATATAGATATGATTTATATAAATGGAGGATTTGATATAACTTCAACTATAGGATATTCAAATTATATTCAATTAATTCAAAATAAAATAGATGGTGATAATATTTCTTCTGCTTTTGATGCAATAGCTGATCCATTGGTTTATCCTTGTGATGTTGTTTTAGATGCTGGTTTCTCTAGTGATGTAAAACAAGCTATTGTTAATAAAATTGAAAATGTTCGTTATGATGTATTTTCGTTTTTAGATTATTTTGAAAATAAAAATAATAAAATGATCCAATTAACGAGTGCACCTACGGTAATTAAAGGTGATAATTTTGCAATTTATCAACAATATGGGACAACTGAAGACATTTATTCTACAGTTTCTCAAGGTGAAATTAAAGTTACACCTACATATTTCTTAGCAAATCTTATTCCTTTTAATGATAGACAATATGGATACGGTAAAACTCCTGTTGGTTTAAGATACGGTGTATTAAATGATGTTATTTCTATAAATCAAATTCCTAATAGTGATGAAAAAGAAGAATGGTTCCAAGCCGGAATTAATTATATTGAAAAAGATTCTCGTTCAACACAATTCTTTACTCAAAGAACTATGTTTGAAGTTCAAGATGGTTTTGTGTCAGCATTACAATTTATTAACAACTCTCGTATTGCAAAAAGAATAGGTAGAGATGTTACAAATATTGCTAGATGGGAAATCGGTGAAGTAAACGATAATACAACAGTGACAAATCTAAGAGATAAAATAAATAGATATTTGGATACATGGGTTCAATTAAGAGTATTATCTTCTAAAGAAGTAATAGTTGAAATAGATCCATTTGATAATGTAATTTTAAATGTTACATTAAATATATTATTTAACGGTACAATTGAATACATTCCAATTGTAATCAATTTATAAGAAAGGAAATGATAATTTATGTCTTATGCTAAAAAAACAATTTTTCCTTACGTAGATGAAAACCCACTTGAAACTATTAAAGGACCAGCAAGTTCATTTAATACTGGTTTAGATAATTTATTAACAAATAAATTCTCTCAATTAATAGTATCACATGCTTATATTTACTGGTTAAGAGTTCCATCTTGGTTTGAACAAGATGATGATTTAAAATTTTTCAGAGCTTTAACACAAAGAAACTTCAATGCATTCGATGGTGTTTCTGATGTTACATTGAATAGTGCTGATAGATTAGGACTTAATGGTAATCCAATTCCAGTTGTTGCTGGTGTTGAATTAGGTAATAATGATTTCACTATTGAACATAATGAATCTATCGGTTCTCCGGTTAGAAAAATGTATCAAAAATGGATTTCATTAGTAAGAGACCCAGATACTAAAATTAGTCTTTATTCAAGACTTTTTGGAGTTCCATATTCAGATTATGAAAATACTGGTGAATTAATGTTCATGGTTGTTAGACAAGATGCTAATAACGAAAAAGATGACATTTTAGAATTTGCTATGTACTATTCTGGTGTTTTCCCAACTAATGTACCTTTATCACATTTTGCATTTAGACGTGGTCAAGAAGAAGCTCCAGTTTTATCAATTTCATTTAAAGGTACACCTAAATTTGGTCCTTTAGTTGATGATTTTGCTAGAAGATTGTTGAGAGATAGAGTATTAGTAATTTCTCCTGAATCAGAAGAAGGTATTGGTGCTTACTTAGATAGTTATGGTACTGATGAACGTGTTGGTCCGTTAGTGACTTCTACAACTGCTAAAGAATTCTACAATCCAGAAGGATAAAAAAAAATAAGAATAAACCGTTTGGTTTATTCTTTTTTATTAATAATCTGAATATCCATCATCTGGAATTGTTTCTTTTATTTTAGAAACTATTTCTTTAGATTGTTTTATTTTCAATTCATTTTCAGCGTAATCTAAATATTTTTGCCAATCGATTGATTTACATTCATTTTTTAAATAAAATGCTTTTAATTCGGCTGCATTATCATCGTTTGATTGATCCATTTTAGGTGGAAAAACCGTTTCAGCTACTGTTTGTGCTACTTCTGAATAAATTTGAACTTGTTCAGATATTGTTTGCATTAATAATGTCGTTGGTGCATGAAGTACAACTTCTATTTTATCTATATTTGTCGTTTCTTCTAATTTTGAATCTCCGTCATCATTATATTTATATTCATTATAATATAATTTTTGTATAAATTGTGTGAATGGTTCTTGGAAATCGAATTGTTTTTTAACGATTGATCTAGCGAATGCACCATTGGTTACAGAAATTGTTCTGGCAAAATCTATTTCAGTCATCATATCTAATAAAATTGGAGGTACTGACATACCGTTTATCATAGAATTTTTTAAATATTCTAAAAATGAATTATTATTAATATCTAAATCTTGACCTTGGAAAGTATCTACATCAAATGGTCTGTTTCCTGAAATTTGCGGGATAAATAAATCATCTAAAACACCAAAATTTAAATTAAGAATTGTTGTAATATCTTCTTCATTCATTCTTAAATCTTTAGATTTAATATTCATAATCATATTATCAATTGCTTGATCTGCATTACCATCTAATCCAACATTTACATAAAATACACGTTTATCATGTCCTCTAGATAGATTTATGATAATTAAATTTGTTAACATTGCTAAATATAATTTTGCAAAATAAACAATATTTTCATATAATGGTGGTGTTTCTGTTTTAATATATTCATCTGGAGCAAGATAAGTTATTTTTGCTTGTTTTTTAACAGTATATTCTTGTTTAACCATTGTATAAATAAATTCTTTAAAATCTTTATTATTTCTTACGAAATCTTTGTCAATTTTTTGTGATAAAGATTTTAAAAAAATATCAGAAATTAAATTTATTTTTTCTTGCGAAACATTATAAGTTTTTGAAGCTACACTTGAATTAGAACCAGCTTGAGGTATGTTAGCTGATGTTCCAGTTGAACCTAATGAAGGTACTGTTTGATTAACATTTCCATAATAACCAGTAGCTGCCATTGCTGGATAATCTCCAGGTTGTGCTTTATTTGGAGTTAGATCATTGTACTCTATATAAAATATACCATATTTGATTCCATCTAATTCTAAATCAATAACATTTCTAGGATCTAAATCTTTAATTACTGAACCACTTAAATATAAAGGTTTATTATCAGTTCTACTTTTTTTCTTTTTACCTTTACTATTAATATTTTCCGTTAAGTAATCATTGTATTCTTTAGATTTTATTGTAGTTTCTCTTGCTGCAGATAGACTTTCTTTAAATAAATCTAGTTTAGATGTTATTTGAAATTTTTCGTTAATTTGTTTTATTATTTCTTCATTAATACTATTATCAATTCTTTTAGATTCATTTAAACTTTTTGATTCTTTTTTTTCTATTTTAAAAAATTCTATTAAAGCATCTCTTTGTTCTGTATTTAGGTTTAAATCTTCATATGTAATATCTACATTAGTGTAATTTTTATCATAATTAGATAAGGATTCATTTAACATCTTATTATTCATTACATTATCAGATAACATCATATCTAATTCACGTTCTAACGATAATACCGCTACATAATCTACACCATATAATAATGAATTTCTTGTAATTTTTTCAATTTTTTTATTTAATTTATATTTCGAAATTAATTTTTCTACGTTGTTTCTAATTTCTTGTTTCTTTGATTCATCAGTTGAACCTTTATAATCGGTATCAAAAATAACTTTATTAAAATTATCTGGAGAAATAATATTGTCTATATAAATTTCCAAACCTTTTGATAATTCTGGAATATGTTTATACATTGCATGATAATTTGCAAATAATACTGATTTTGCTGTATCAGCCATTATTAAATCATTTGCTTTTGATACATTATTCATTTCCATGAATTTTTTGAAATATGTATTAGCTTCCTCTGCATTTTTTGTTTTAATACCTTTAGATTGTAATACTGCTTTTGATAAGGAACCATATGTGTAAGTATCTAAATTTTTACCGTTAGTTCTTTCTCCGTGTTTTTGTGTAATCCTTAGAGTTGTTTGTCTTACTGAATCTCTAAGATTTATATCTTCTAAAGTGATAGAATCACTTACGCCTCTTAGAGCCATATTAGACTTTTCAGCATCTTTATTTAATTGTTTATTTAATTTTTGATCTTTTGTTAAATTTGGCATTATAATTCACCACTTTCGTATTTTATTATTCTATTATTTAATTTTGTATTAAATATAAGTAAAGAATTTTTTAATTTTTCTTTATTTGTTATTGTAAATTCATTAACATTACCACCTAATGGAACTTCATCACCATATGTTTCATAATTTAAGATATATGAAAAAACTTGTATATTTTCTTCTACAAGAGATGATTCATAATTTATTCTTAAAAATAATTTCGTTAATAATGGTAATGTATCTATACCTTTATCGTAGTCCAAAATGTGATGAAATATATTATCAATATTTTCTTTATCATCAAAACTTAATGAATTGTATATTATTTCAACTGTTGATATAATTGATTCTAAGTTTTTATAAATTATATTATTTGTCTTTATACTATGAAATGTATTTATTATTAAATCTCTTACATATATATTTTTTTTAACTGATTTTGTGTTAATATTATTAATTATTCTTTTAATAACTTCGTTTTCTAAATTAGGATTATCTATTATTTGAAAATCATTTTTAAATAAATTATTAATAGATATTTCTTCATTATATAAGAGAAATATTAAATAAATATAAATATTATTTTTATTTTCTATATCTGATAGACTATCTAAAGTATAAATAAATTCATTTATAATGGTTATATTATTTTCATTCAATAAGAAATTAAAAAACGAATCAAAATCATCTATATAATTATATATTAAATCAACGGTAGATTCATATTTTATATTATTCATATAAAACACCACCTTCATTTATTTCTCTTATATTAACATATCCATCTATATCTTCATAATAATTATTCATTAAAACTTCATATCTATAATCATAATCTTTATTTAATGTATTAATAAGTTCTATTGTCGCCATATAAGAATGATGTAAATTAAATAAAAGCTTATATAAATTGAATACATTACTATCAACATTTAATTTTAAAAAATTATTATCATAAATTCTATTTTCATCAAATATATAAATAATATATTGAAAGAATAGATAATTTATAAAGAAAGAATTTATGTTTTCATTCATAGAAATTTCTTCATCATATTTAAAGAAATCATTAATTTGATATATTATATTATCAAATAATTTTTTTAAATCATTTTGATATATGAAAATATTTTCTTCTATTTTTAATTTTTTATTTAAGTTATTATAAGAATTTAAAAAATTATATGTTTCTTTACTCTCTATTTTACCTTCTGCATCAAAAATAATAGCTGGCATTATATTTATCATTTCAGAATGTTTTTCTTTACTTGTTAAAAAAACTTCATTTGAATATATATTATCTTCTTCTATTATTTCTTTTAATTTAATATTTAATGTTTTAATAAATTCTGAAATTTGTAAGGTATAATTTACAGACAATCCATCAATAGTTATATTTCCAGTTTCATCTATTTCATTATTATTGAATTGATAGTTAACTAAAGTTTCATCTGTTGTAAAATTTTTAATTTTTGTTGTTGTATTATAACCGCTTGTTACTGCTTCTTTATTTTGTTCCATTATATAATTTAATGTTTTTAAATAATTTGTTCCACTAGTCTCAGTTATAATATTAGTCTCTACTAATTTATCCATAGAAATATTATAATCATTAATTGGTAATGGTTTATCTTTCGCACTTTTTAAAAAGAATTCAGCAAATAATTCTTTTATATTACTTAAACTAACATAAAATTGTCCTTTTCTATTTATAAAAAAATCATTTGAATAAAATAAACTTATCTTATTTGCGAAAACTTTTATTAATTTTGATGTATTACTATTAAAATTATTTATTCCGGGAGATCTAATTTCTATTGTTTCTTTTATCGGATTAGTATTATTATTTAATCCGTTAAAGTTGAGGTTATCGTTTTCTGCACCTTGTTCAAGAAAACTAAAATCATATATAGTTTTATATGTTATAATATCTTTTGGTATCCATTCTATTAAACTAAAATATGTTTTAAATAGATTTATTTCACCGCTGTAAAAAAACAAATTTCTATTTTTAAAAACACTAAAATCAATATTAACAACCATTCTATTTTCGGTTCTATTTATAATATTATTAAAACCATTTGTAAAACTTATTGTATCTTTTTTTAATAATGATAATAAAAAATCTTTTCTGAAATTAAAGTCGTCATTATTATTATATTTTTTTAAATCTAAATCGTTTATTTCATTAGAAAATAATAAATGTAAAATTGTAGAAAAATGTTCTTTATTATATGTTATTATTTTTTTAATTTCATTTATGTTTTCTATGTTGACTTTTCTATATATTTCATTAAAAAAATCATCTTCAGTATATGTTTTTATATTCATATCTGATTTTTGAAAAAATGGTTCACTTTCATATTCATTAACCGTATCTTGTTGATTTAAAAAATTTTTAGATGTTAATAATTCTCTAAAAAAAGAATTGCTATATTTAATTGTTAAACCATTATTATGTTTTATATTATAAATCATTTACAACAACCCTTTCTTTAAATCTTTTATCTTCTTTTATTATATTTTTTATATTTATTATCATTTTATAAATTTCGTTCATATCATAATAAAAATATGAATCATTATTATTAAAAATTCTGATAAATAATATTTTTTTAATATCGTTTAATGTTGATGGTTCTCTATAGTCCATATAAGCCTCTATATAAATATAAAAATAATTTTGTATTTGAAAATCTGTAGCTTTTACTTTATTAATTAAAAATTCTATGAATAAATCTAATTCTTTAATAAAATCTTCCTCAGTTAAAAATAAATCACTTTCTTTTGTAAATTTAGAATTTATAAAATAATTATATATTTTATTTAGTTCAGAATTATAAAATAATCCTGGATTTTCATTTGGTAAAAATAATAATATAGGTTTTGTTTTTAACTCGTTTATAATTTCTTTTAATATTGACAATGTATTATCTAAATATGTTGGTATTATTATTTCTATATTTTTTATATATTCTCTATATTTAAATTCGGCTGTTCTGAAATTTCTGAAAGATGTTTCATCGTCTATAATATTATTTGTATCAAAAACTAATTCATTTACATTTTTATTAAAATTATTTTTTATATCAAAATTTAATGTGTTTAAAAAATTATATAAATTACCATTAACATTTTCACTATATGTTATATTTGAATAAAGAAGTAACTTATTTATTTCTTCTTTTCTATTATTTATTTGAATATTATAATTTGATAAATAATTAAAAACTGTTAGTTCACTTATAATATTATTAGAAAAATAATTTATAAATAAATAAATGTCTATTTCTGAATTACTTAATAATAATTCTAAAGATTTATTATTTAATTCACTTTCATTTGATAATAATTTTAATATTTTATATTCTATTGAATCTATTTTTGACCAAATGATATATTCTTGTGATTCATCAAAATATAAATTATTATTTGTACAATAGTTTATGTTTAATTTTCTAATTAATATATCTAATTCTTCATTAGTAAATTTTTCATTCATATTAACCACCAACTTTTGTTTTCTTATAATATACAAAATATGCTAATGATTTTATTTTTTTCATCTCATCTTCAGTTATTTCGTTTATTATCATAAAATTTCTATCAGAATCAGATATTTTAATATTATTATAATCTATTGGTATTAATAATTCATTTCTTGATATTAATATTTTATCAAAGAAATCATTATTAGAAATTATTTCATTAAAAGAATTACCTATAATATCTTTTGATACTTCATCTATATTAGAATTACTTATTAAATCATATAATATGTCTATTTTTTCATCTTCAATTAAACTAATA
>CAYJNP010000002.1:0-14012 GCA_964371665.1 uncultured Eubacteriales bacterium
CAAAAATTAATAAACCTAGCTTTATTTTTATTAATTCATTTAGATACTTAATAACGAAATATGCACTAAAAGTTGCAATAAAATATTTATTGTCTAAACATAATCTACTGATATATCCCAAAGTAAATATGTAACAATTCAAATAATCTTAGTAAATATAAATGTTAAATATCCAAATGTTTTTTTATATTCCAAACTAAGTATAAAGGTAAATTGTTAGGTGATATATTTTTCATGGAAATTTTTTTATAAATTTTTGGGTTATATTTTTTGTTATACTCTTTAAGTGAACGTGATTTATCATTTTTTTCAGATTTCACTTCCAACGGTACTATATTTTCGCCACTTTGGATTATAAAATCAACTTCTGCAGTGTTTTTAGACCTCCAAAAACAAGGTATTCCGTCGTTAAGTTTAACAAGTTCAGTAAGTACATAATTTTCAGTTAATGCTCCTTTAAACTCTCTATACAGTTCATTTTGACTTAAAATAACACTCGCAGGCAATTTAGACATCTTTCTTAAAAGTCCAACGTCAACCATATATAATTTAAAAAACGTTTCTTCTGCATAACTTGAAAGTGGGATAAACGGTTTAGTTATTTTTACAACTTTATATACTAATCCCGCTGAAATAATCCATTCCAAACTATCTTCTAAATCTTTTGCACGCAACCCTTTTTTTACTTGATTAAAAATAAACTTACTATTCTCTTTCGACAATTGTTCTGGAATTGAACGCCATATTGCTGAAATTTTAGGAAAATCCTTGTTTGGTGCATGCTTAGCAAAGTCAAGTTCATAACTATCGATTATTCTTTGCTGTATAACTTCAATCTCCTCAATGTTTTTTGTTTTTATCCACTCTGCAACTACTTCAGGCATACCTCCACATATATAATAATTCTTTAAGTAACTTTCTAATTTTTTTTCGAACGCTTCTTGTATTTTCTCTCTTGATGAAAGTTTTAAAAGATATTCACAAAGCATTTTTTCACCATTCGCAAGTAAAAATTCATAAAAATTCATAGGGTACAGCGTTAAAAACTCTACTTTCCCAACTGGAAAAGATAAAGGCTTAGAAAGTGCAATTCCTAACAACGATCCCGCACATACTATATGATACCAATGCAATTCCTCACAAAAATACTTAAGACTAGTAAGTGCTTTATTACAAAATTGAATTTCATCAAAAATTATAAGCGTATTTTTATAATCTATTGATTTACCTTTCAAAATTCCCAATTCATAAATAATTCTTGAAGGATCCAAATTATTATCAAATATTGATATAAGTTCTTCGCTTTTTTCAAAATTAAAATAAGCCACATTTTCATAATACTGTTTTCCAAATTCTTTTAAAAGATATGTTTTCCCACATTGTCTAACCCCTTTTATTATAAGAGGTTTTTTTTCTTTTTTATTTTTCCATTTAACTAAATCATTAATCAAATTTCTTTTCATATAAAACATCTCCTTTTTAAATTTTATAACACGTAAATACAAAAAAAGCAAATTATATAACATTATCTATATCAAAAACGCTAATATAAGTTTCAAAAATATGTATTGTTTATATGTACTCATAAAAATTCAACTATTACTGTTAAACTAAAAATAATATTGTAAAAATTAAACTTATTTACTAAATAATATTAATTTTAGTAAAAAACAATAAAAATATACATTAATTTCCACAACGAACTAACATAAAGTAGATTTTAACAATAATATGTTGTAATTTGAATTTTATAAGCATAATATTGTAATTACATTTTATGTAAAGAAAGGATGTTATTGTATTTATGAAAAAATTTATATCTTTATTATTATCTATAGTTACAATCATGTCTTCATGTGGATTTAATCTTGTTTCAGCAGATGGTTTACATGAAACAAAAGAGTTAGAAGATGGAACAAAATTAATTTACATATCTTCCGAAAACATTCCTAGCGAATTAAATAAATATAGCCATGAATATCGAAAATTACTTAATAATCATACAGCAAATTATACTTCAAACGTTGCTATTGCATTTGCTACTGCACTTGGATGCTATTTATCTTCTAAGATTGAAAATAATATACTAATGCTAATAGGAGAAGTTACTAGTGTATGTTTATGTGCTGCTGGTTTGGTTACTGCAAAAAAATATAACGATGATCAATATAATAAAAATTTAAGTGATTTTAAACTTATTTGTGACGGACTAGCCCGCTGGAATTATCATTTATGGTCTAAACAACAAACCTATGAAAAAATACGTGATTTTCATAGAACATATGAACTTGAACACGGAGAAAAATATTATTGTGAACAATTTGGAGATAGTCTACAAGAAAATACAAAAGAAGAAGATAATTCTGGAGTCGTTATAGTTTTAAGACCTCAATCGAAAGATAAAATAATGAATACATTTCATAGCGGAATATTTTCTCAATTCGAATTTAATCGCGAATCTGGATCAATTAGATATATTGATTTAAAAAAATCAATCGAACTAGGGAGGTAACTTAACAATGATAAAAAAAATAATTAGTTTAATGCTAACTTTATCAGTTATATTTAATAGTGCAATATTTGTTTTTGCAGGAAAAGGCGATCCACTTTTAGAACACCCAGAATACGGAAACTTAATTCGAAAAGAATTTGATAAAATGTGGACATCATATCAAAATCCAGAATTTGCTTTAAAATGGGAACAAGGACCAGATTTCACCTTAGGTTGTTTTTCAAATGATTATAGAACAACTAGAGTATATAATATTCCTCATTTACTTACCTATAAACCCGGAAATGACGTTAATAGTAATGGTTTTTTATTAACATATATGAAAGCTTTAATTAATGCGAGAAAAGTCCGCGAACAATCAAAAAAATTAGAACATGCAACCAAAGAAGAAGTCGTAAAATATTTTTCAAAAGAAATCAAAAAAATTTTTAAAGAAAATGGTTTAGACAAAGGATTCGCTGAATTTTTAGGTACAACCGATGAAACGGCAACAGAGGCTTTTATTTTATCTATTATAATGGCAGCAAATAGTAAAATTTTAGGTGCTGCAGTCGGAGCAAGTTGTGTTGCATTAAATGTTTTTAATTTTTTACAATTAGCTGAATTAACAACCATAGCTGTAGCTCCACCTATTGGTATTGCAATAACAATAATACATAATCTTGTTAATGTTGCACGTATTTTTACAACTAAAAGTGCATTAGAACAAGAAAGAGTAGCTAATAATGCATTAGTATTATGTTTAGTTTATAATATGTTATTAAACGATCAAGAAAATATTTTAAATAGCAATGTTTTAGTTACAGCAGTAGATGAGCGCCCGTTTTATTCTGCTTTTATATGGAATTCATTTCCTGGAAGAGAAAATCATGGTGCTTGGGCACAGTTTACGAATATAAGAAATTTAAAATGTTCGCCTGTATGTAGAGATTATAGAAATGGTGAATTAATAACAATATATACTCGTTTATTTAGGGATATCATGCAAAATGAAAGCTTAGATTTAAATTTAATAGAAAAAATGATTAATGATCAATCACTTACTAATCCATTTTATATTCCAGAAAAATAAAAATAATATAAGTAAAAACGCATACTCTAAATAATAGAGTATGCGTTAATTATATTTATCTAAATCTAAATACAACTTGTAGCAATTATTTATTGAGATCGAAATGAATCTTGTACATACCCCTTGAACTTTAAAATAAATTATATTAAATTGATAAAAATATGAATTTATACTGCTTTCCAAAAAAACTCACAACTTAGTGCTCCATTTTTTTTAAACAGTGTGGGATAATAACCTAGTAACATATTGATTTGTGATTTATAATATTTTAAATAGGAAATTTTATTTGAAATTAAAGTAGACGATATATCTATTTTTGTTAAGATAGTACTTTTAATTCCTAATCTATAAATATCTTTATGTGCATAATCCCAATTATAAATATCATTTTTGTTATTTTTCATTGAAGCATATGGCAAATCTGCATAAAAAACCAAATTAAATTTTATATGTTTTTTTAAATTAATAATAGCATTACGATGCTTAACATGGTCAGGATGTTGTCCTATACCTAATGGAATATATATAGTATCTTCAGAACTTAAAAGATTAGAAATTTTATTTTCTAATTCTACTAAAGAAGTATTTTTTGAATATGGATGGTCTACCTCTGATAAATATGTAGAATTAATTTTTAAACTATTACAAAATTTAATATCTTCAGTTTTTCTAATTTTTGCAGCTTCTTGAGGAGATTTAAACCCACATTTTTTATCTGATGTGGAAATTGAACAATTTAAGCTTGGTGTTCCTGCACATATAGTTATTATTTTAACTTTTTTATTATCAATTATTGACCAAGCTGATAAAGCTGCATCATCAAAATGAGGAGAAACAATTATATTACACAATTTATTTTTCCTCCAAAAGATTAATAAAAATTTCTAAAAAATTATCTATTGTTTTTCTATTTGATAAAAGTAATCTATGATGTAACCATATACTGTTATTAAAAAGAAACTTAGAATTGGAAATATCAAGAACTTTTATTTTTAAATCTTCAAGATCTTTGGAAGATTTAGCATTTTTAAAAACCTCTAATTCACTTAAAGGAGGATAAGGCAAAGAAGTAGGTATATTTAATTTGTTAAATTCATTAAATATTTTATTTATCATATTTTCACCATAAACTTGAGGATCAATTATTATTATGAAATTATAGTATGCCTTTCTATCCATTTTTTCATCATATTTTTGAGTTTTTATTCCTGGAATTTTACTTAAAACAGATGTCATATATTCTGCATTATTTTCTCTAGTAAATTGTTGTATTTTATAACGTTTAATTTGTGCACTTAATACTGCTGCTTGAAAATCTGACATTCTGTTGTTAGTCCCCACTATAGAATGTTCATACGTTGATCCAGCTGCACTTCTCCCACAGTTAGAATAATTCCATGCTTTATTTAAATATTTTTGATTTGTGGATATTAAAAAACCACCCTCTCCTGAAGATATTAATTTTGAATGTTGAAATGAAAAACTACCAAATGTTCCTATAGTGCCTGCTCCTTTTCCTTTCCAATAACTTCCATGAGCATGAGCGCAATCTTCAATAATTGCTATATTATATTTATCTGCAATTTCTTTTAATCTGCTCATATTACACATAGCTCCTGACAAATGGACAGGAATAATTGCTTTAGTATTCTTAGAAATCGCTTTTATAATATCATCTATTGAAATACAAAGTGTATCACTATCTATGTCTACAATTATTGGATTCGCATTAACCCTAAGTACTGCAGAAATAGTTGAATAAAACGTCATAGCAGGAACAATTACTTCATCATTTTTTCCAATATTTAATGCTTTTAATGCAGATTCTATAGTTACTGTTCCATTTGCCAAAGGAATTCCAAATTTGGCATTTTGTAATTCTAAAAAATCTTTAACTGCCTCTTTTAAAAATTTCGCCCTACTTCCTGCCCAAAAACCTGATTTTACAACTTCACTTAAATTTTGAATTTCTTCATTTCCGAATATTGGCCAAGAACTTATGTTTAATTCATATTTATTATTTAATTCCATTTATAATATTCTCCTTGTTAAAATTTAAATAATTTATATCATCTTCATAAAGTTTAACATGACCACTAAGTATATTGGTTTCAAAATCTTTATTTCCTTTTTCGTTCTCAGATACCATAAAATTTATTAAATATTTTAATCTTTTTATAAGAGTATCAACAAATGATAGTCTACTTTTTTGGTCGGTTCCGTATGTATCTAAAAAAATTTTCGCTTTTCTAATATGATCTGATAAAGTACCATTAGAATCTGGATTATTGGGGTTTTTAAATGGAACCCATCGATATATTGCATAAGAAATATCCCACATTTTAAATCCTGGATGTAAAGTATCAAAATCGATTATTCCTGTTGCACAATCATTAACAATTGTAACATTATATGGAGCAAAATCTCCATGACACATGGTTTCAATTGGATATTGTTTTGAAAGCATCCAACATTCGTTACCAAATAAATTATTAATATATTGTTCCCCAAAATTATGAAATTTTAATAATAGTTTTGCAGAAGAAATTAGAATATTATCTTTTAATAAATTTGGTGGTAAAGGATAATTAAACACATCTCCTGGAATAAATGAAATAATTTCCTCATTTTTATCTGTTATTTTATAAGGTTTTGGTACAAAATTCGCCCCTTTTTCTAACATAAAATTTAAAAATTTATGAACATCTTTGGTCCAAATATTAGCTGGACGAATAACAAAATCTTTATTTTTATAAATTTTTCCAGATCTTCCACCTGATAATTCTATTTGATTTGAATTAAGTGTCATTTAATATTTCTCCTTTTGAATATTTTAAAACCTAATTTAAATATTTTTAATTAAGTTTTATTTGATAATATTATATACTTAGCAGCTTGCAACAAATCACTAAAAGAAATCACATTGTCAATATAATTATCAGAATTTTCATTAATAAAAATAGGCCTTAAATTTAATTTTTTTGCTGTTTCGATATCTGATATTGAATCTCCTATTAAAAAAGTATTTTCTTTTTTTATATCAAATAATTTAAATGCGATTTCTATCATTTTTGTACCAGGTTTTCTGCATAAACAACCATCTGATTTTAAATGTGGACAAATAAAAGACGCTATTATACAATTAAATTTTTTATTAAAATAACTAACAATAGAATTATTAATACTTATTGCTTTTTCTAAAGAAATTATTTTTTTACCTATTACTTGTTGATTAGTAATAATAATAAATCCAATATTATTTTTTGAAAAAATATTCATAGCTTCAACAGATTTTTCAATTATATTTATTTCTAGTTTTGATTTGATATAATTTTTTAAATTGGCGTTAAGAATACCATCTCGATCAATAAATATAATTTTTTTAAAATTTGATAAAGAAAAAATATGTTCTATGAAAATCATTTTAAGCTTCACCTCTAAATTAATGTGCAATAATTTAATTTAAATTATTTTCAGAAATATTTTATAATTGATTTAAATTGTTCATCCATTTTTTTGATTTTATTCTTTTACAAACAAAAAATGATTTTATAACTTCTTCTGATGAAATGCACAAGTAAACGATATAAACCGGAAGATTCATAATAATTCCTGTCAAAAATGCAATTGGAATTCCTACAAACCATAATACTAATACATCAACAAAAAATGCATATCTCGTATCTCCCCCACTTCTTAAAATTCCACAAATACCAATAAGATTAATACATCTAAATAAAACAATTAAAATAAACACCAATATATTTCTAAATGCTAATTGATTCACAGAATATGATAAATTCAATAATAATATCATCTGTTTCGAAATACACATTACTAATATTATAATTATTATTCCAATTAAAATTATCATTTTTAAAAACTGTTTACTAATTTTATACGCTTCGCTTTTATTTCCTTCTCCTAGCTTTTTCCCAAGCATAATCTCACACGCCCCAGCAGTTCCTATTGCAAAAACGAAAAAAAATCTTTCTAATAAAAATGTAACAGATAAAGAGGCAATTGCTTCAGTTCCTAATCTTCCATAAACCACATAATACGTAGAAATACCTAAAGACCATACAATTTCATTAAAAATCACAGGAAGTGTAGTTTTAAAAAATTTTTTCAAAAATTCCATGCCGATATTAAATTTAAATTTAATATTAATTGAATTCTTATCATTAAGTAAAAAAATAATTATTGATAAAATTTCAATTAACCTTGAAATTAATGTTGCAATACATGCACCTTTTAATCCCATTTTAGGAAAAAAAGATAATCCGTTAATTAACATATAATTTAATACAGTATTTATTCCTAAAGAAATAAAGCTTATAATAAGCGGAAATTTAACATTTCCCATGCTTTTTTGAACAGATGTAAAAGTCATTGAAATTGACATAAAAACATTGCTAACTGCAGTTAACCTTAAAAATACAATGCCCTTTTTTGCAATTGAAAAATCATTAGAAAACACATTAAATATTAAATTTCCACAAGTAAATGTAGGGACTAAAAATAATATCGAAAGTAATATCATACATATCAATGTTATAGTTAAAACTTTTTGAATATTTTTAATTTCTTTAATTCCCCAAAATTGAGCAATAAAAATTGAAGCTCCAGATGTAATTCCCATTTGAGTAAGATAGAAAATAAAAAAATATTGATTTGCTATAGTAACAGTTGCAAGAGTATGTTCTCCTAATCTTGCTATCATAATATTATCAACAAAAGTTAATGAACACATTAAAAAATTTTGCAAAGCAATTGGAATAGCTAATTTATATAATTTTTGTAAAAAAATTTTATTGTTCATATATTCCTCTATCAATATTTATATTATAATTTCTCCCCATTTGATGCACTTCAATTTTTTATTACATAACTCTGTTTCAATTAATTGACAATTTCTAATCCAATTTTCATAACAAAATATAGGTTTAAGATTTTCACAAAGATGCCCCAACAAAAGTTGTAATATTCCACTATGAGCAATTACAAGAATATTATCAATATTAGTTTTCTCTGATAAACTATTTATAAAAGATTTAGATCTAGCTAATACTTGTTCAGCGGATTCCCCATTTGACCCAGCAAATAAAGAAATATTATTTTTTAAAGACCATTCTTGCCATATTTCATTCATTTCCTCAAAAACATTTGAATCAGTTCGTCCCTCCTTATCGCCCACGAGTAATTCAGAAATTCTATTATCTTTAACAATTTCCACATTAAGATTTCTGTTTATAATTTCTGCTGTTTCAACTGCTCTTTTCAGTGGGCTAGTATATATTTTAGAAATTTTTAATTTATTAATTTTAGGTATTAAAATTTCGGCTTGATTTCTTCCTAAAACAGTTAAATTAGGACCAGGAGGATAAGTAGATAGTCTCATAGCTACATTGTCTTCTGTTTCTCCATGCCTAGTAAAGTAAATTTTTTTTTTCATAATAATAATTTTACACTCCTCATTAAAAAATTATATTATTAGCCACAGTACCTTTAAAATCAATATTAAACTCTAATTCTTTAATTTTATAATCTAAAAAAACATTTCTTATTTTTGAATGCATTCCTTCTTTAGCACTAATTAAAATAAATCCTCCTCCCCCTGCACCTAAAGTTTTACACCCATCAGCACCATTTTTATAAGCAAGTTCTATTAAATCATTTATATAGTTATTATTATTTTCACTCGATAACAAAGTTTTTTTTGCCCAATGCTCTTTTAATATTGGCCCAATTATATCTGGAGTATCATTGATAAGTGCATCATACATAGAACTTACTAAAGATTTTATATCGTGTAATAATTGAATTGTATCTTTATCAGCCTGTTCTATTTTTTGTGACTGATCATTAAGCGTTTTTCCAGCAGACCGTGTAATATTTGTATAAAAAAGAAGCAATCTTTCATTAATATAATTAATACATTTTTCTTTTAAAAATATATTTGAAACACTGGTTTCTAAATTATTATCAAATTCTAAAAAATTCATTCCACCTAAAGACGATAAATAATGATCTTGTCTTCCTACAGATCTATGTAAATTCATAATTTCTATATTGCTAGAAATTTTTGCAAGATCAATTTTAGATAACTCAACACCAGCACTTTTTTTCCCTGCCAAAATGAAAGAATTCAAAAAAGAAGCAGACCCTCCTAACCCAGTACAAGGCGGTGCGTCAGAAATTATACTAGCATTAAAATTATTTTTAATATCTAATACTTTAATTGCTTGTGATAAATATTTGTTTTTTACTTCAAAATAACTCGAAAATTTTTCGTTTTGATTCCCCGTTATTTCATTAACATTATTAAATTTTTTTGGAACAAATGTAGTGATAACATATTTATCAATAGAAAAACCAATAACTTTTCCCCCAAATTGGCTACAATAAGCTTTTATATCAGTTCCACCGCCAGCTAATGATACTCGAAAAGGAGCTTTTGATATAATCAAATTGTTCAAAATCAATTTACCTCCACATCTTTTGGAAAATATTTATATAATCCACAAAAAGTTTTTGGAACAATATTTAAACAAGAAAAATAATCAATATACGACCTATACTTGTTAAATAAACTAAACAATACCTTTTCATTCAAAATTAAACTATTAACTATGTTATCATCAAAAATATGTTTTGATTTTAAATAATAAAATTCTTCAATATCTTTCCAATGATATTTTAGATTTTTAGCATCAATTACAAAATCTAGTTCTAAATCCATAGTACTAATAATTTTTTTGGAAATATTAATTTTTTCTTGAAAATTTATGTAATATTTAATTTTTTCATTTTTAAAGTTTGTAATAATACCATAAGCAAGAGAACCATCAAATGGAACTAAATAAGTTAAATTATTATCCTTCCATATTCCTTTCGAAAGGTTCCAATATTTTGCATCGAGTTTAGAAAAATTTCCGTTTTTATCTGTTGCTCTAAAAGTTGGAGATGTTGCACTAATCCTAAAAACTATAAACTGACTATTTCGATAAATAACAGTTACAGGACACATAAACCAAGTTTTATTTTTAAACTTATGAACTAATAGATTTTTTTCGTTTAATAATTTTTTCATATGCATATATAGTTTCTTCAACCATCCTTTTTTGTGAAAATAAATTAATAGTTTTATAATATGCATTATTAGCTAAACATAAAGTCTGTTTATAATTATCAAATAAATACTCAATTTTATTTTTTAAATCCACAATATTTTTTGATTCAAAAAGTAATCCATTTTTATTATCTTCTATAATATCTAATATTCCTCCTACACTTGAGGCAATAACTGGTAATTTCAACAAATTAGCCTCTATGATTGAAAGTCCAAATCCTTCATTTATGCTTGGAACAATCAATACATTTGACTGCAACATATATTTTTTAATCTGTTTAAAATCAGTTGCCCCCATAAAATTTATTTTACCTTTAAAACCATAAAATGAAATTAAATCTTCGATTTTCCTTTTATACTGAATATCAGTTATTGGGCCAACTATTTTTAAATTAAATTTTATATTTGAATTCAACAAACTTAACGCCTTAATTAATATATGAAGACCTTTCGGAAAATACACACGACCAACAAATAGAATTTTCAAACAACTTTTTAATTGATATAAATTATTTAAATGTTGTACTTTAGGAAAATCTATTCCATGAAATATTTTAAATATTTTATTTTTATTCACATTATTTGATAAAACATAATCATAATAAAAAGAACTAGGAGTAATGAATCCATCTAAATCTAATCTTTCAAAAACCAACTTCGTTCTCCCATTGCCATAAGCTTTTTTTTCTGGATTATGCTCATGAATTGTAGCTAAAATGGGAATATTTAAATGATCCGAAATAATTTTACCCAATATGCTAGCTTCAATACTATTCGCGTGAATAATATCAAATTTTTCATTTTTCAAACTATCATGCAAACTATCTAACATAGAAAATTGCATTTCTCTCCAAGTAACCGTATTTTCTGAGGTTATCTTTTTTATATTGGCAATAGTTTTTATATATCTTATATTATTAGAATTTTTTTCAATTGGCGGATTTTCTGTAGCACAAATAATTTCCCATTTTTTTTTACTCAATCCGTCCATTAAACGTGACATATAAATCTCAGCTCCTCCTGGATATGGAGCAACATTTGGAGCTAAAACTAATAATCTTCTCAAATATATAACCTCCGCATTGTATATTTAATAAAATTTCAATTTTTTATACAATCAATAACATTACAAACTAAATTTTTATGCTGATTATATTTTTTCTTATCATTCATACATTCATACAATAAATCTAATGCAGCATCTACTCTATTATAAGCGTGTATCCCATTATCAACTTCTTCAGCTAAATTATAAATTTCTTTTCCTTTAGTTCCAACTATTTCTATTCGAGTTTTAACATCACTAACATAAGTTCTATAAGATACTAATATAGTCAATATTGCCTTATTAATAAAACCTACACCTACTTCAGAAGTTCCACAATTTGAAATCATCATTCTATCTTCATCTTCAACAGGAACTTTTTGAAAGCATTTATTAGACTTCCATACAATTTTTTCTATTTTGCCAAACACTTTCACCAATGGAGTTAATAAATAAGGAGACAAATCTGTTCTTATCGAATCCTTTTGGCTAAGCATCCATTTACGTTGATTTGTAATAAATCCTCTTCTAGCAGGACCCCCACCAATAAATTTTGCATGAACTTCTGTAATTTCTCCAAATTTATTATTGTTAATATCATCTATAATTTTATTTTCTTGTTTAATATTTGCAGATACAGGAGCCGAAACTATAACAAGATTGTTATTTTCAGCATAAAATAAAAGTTCATTCCATGCACACAAACTTTCCGCTGCAAGTTTTTCTGTAAATACATTCCAACCTTTTTCAAGTAATTCTTTATTAGTAATTTCATGTTTATATACTGGAGTTAAATTTATAGCTACACAGTTTTCACTTTCTGCAACAGGTATTGTTTTAGACATTTTTAAATTATCTAAATTAGAATTTAATAAATTACAACGAGAATTATTTTTTTCACAAATAATCACATTATAATTTTTTTTTAATAAGCACGGAATATATAAAACTTCAGCAATTCTTCCATATCCAAGTACAAGAATAGTATCAAATTTCATTATAAATCTCCTTTGGGAATAATATCTAAAAGAGACTGAATTGTTATTTCACTTTTTTTTTCATATGGTCTAAATAACAACACTTTTGCACCCGCTTTTTTAGCACTATCATAATCATTTCTAACAGAATCTCCTATATGTAAACACTTTGATATATCAACATCTATATTATTTGCAACGTACTCATATATTCTATGATCAGGCTTATGAATACCAATTATCCATGAATCAATTATTCTGTCAACTTGTTCTACATCTTTTAAATTATTTCTTTCAGTGCATATTTTTAATTTATTAAGTAATTCTGAAGCAAGTCCATTTTCAGTATTAGTTATTATCGCTATTTTCTTACATCTCATTTTTAAATATCTTATTAATTTTTTTATTTCTTCTAATTTTCTTGGGATCCATTCGCTAAATAAAACTATATTTTGTAACTCTTTTTCTTTACTAACAGTAATCTTTTCTCTCGGAATACCAGAAGAAATTGCAAAATTGAAAACAAATTCATTATCATTATCCCCAGGGCCTAACCCAGCTCCGACATAATTTTCTTTTGGATATAAAGCTCTATCAATATTTTCTTCTTGTAAATTTAATTCTGGAAATAAATTTTGAATTTTTTTAAAATTTGGTTTTAATAAAACTCCACCAGCATCCAAAAAAATGGCATCTATATTATCTAACATAATTATACCTCCAGTTCATTTTTAATATTAATCCAAGAATATGTTTTTTGAATTCCTTTTTCGAAACTAGTTATTGGTTCCCATCCAATTTCTTTTTTTATTTTATTAATATTTAGTGCAACTCTTTGAACTTCTCCAGCAAGTGCAGGTCCATATTTAAATTTTGTGTTTTTTCTGCTAACAACAGTTAACATTTTAAAAACCTTATCTACGGAAGTTTCAATGCCAGTACCTAAATTTATTAATCCTGTCCCATTTTTTATTGCCATCACAAATCCTTTTGCTGCATCACTAACATACAAATAATCTCTAGTAACTTTTCCAGTTCCGTTTATAATACAAGTTTCATTTTTAACAATTTTATTAGCAAATATAGCAACTATTCCAGATTCGCCATAAGGATCCTGTTTTGGACCATATATATTTCCTAAAGCTAAAGCACAATAATTTAATCCAAAATATTTTTTATATAAATCAAGATAATAAACTGCTGTTAATTTTGTTAATCCATAAAAAGAACAAGCTTTTAAATCTAAATTTTCTGTCAAAGGTAATAATGTTTCA
>CAYJNP010000002.1:14022-24217 GCA_964371665.1 uncultured Eubacteriales bacterium
TGGCAAATATAATCTTTTTACATTTAGAGATTTTAGCTGCTTCTAAAACATTCACCAATCCACAAATATTCGATTTTGCATCTAAAACAGGATTTTTTTGTGATATTGCCACACTTGGTTGAGCTGCAAGATGAATAATATAATCTGGTTTAATATTTACTATAATATTTACAACAGAAGATTCACTAATATCAGAACATATAATATTTTCAATATTTTTACAATTTTCAATATTTTCTTTTTTACCAGTAGAAAAATTATCAAGAACAAAAACACTATAATTTTTTTTCAATAATTCTGAAACCACATAAGATCCAATAAATCCCGCTCCACCAGTTACTAACACTTTCATAAAATTAAACCTCTTTTATAAAATTTAAGTTAATCAATGTTTCTATAAAATTCTCATATCCTCTTGAGATTTGAAATTGGTCAAATATATTAATTGATTTTATAGAAACTAAAGCAGATAAAACTATTGCTGCCGATCCTCGTATATCTGGACATTTTTTAGTTTTTCCTCCTATTATCAATTTCCCATCTCCTTTTATTTTAGCTACAGTTATCTCCCGTCCATTATATCTTTTTTCAATAAGCACTACATTTTTAAAGTTTTCTTTATTATCATAACAATTAATAAACTGAAATCTATTTACAAAAACATCGTCAGTAATAATACTTTCACCTTTACTTTTGGTTGAAAGTATTAGAAGCGCAAAAGCCACCCAATCGCTACTAAATTTAGGTTCAGAACCAGCATTTATTGAACATGGAGATAAAAACTTTTGCCCTTTTTTCCAATTAACTTCAATACTAATATCATTATCAATAACTACTAAACCAATATTTTTCATAAAATTCACAAATTGCGGTATATTAATTTTTGTTTTAGAAAAAATTTTTAATTTTACTTGCGACAAAATTGCAGCCGTTAATAATGTAACTGCGTAAACTCTATCTGAAGTACAAGTATAATTAATTTCATCTACAATTAAATTAGGAGGATAAATTTCTATATTAGGCAAATTTCCAATAAATTTGATTTTCATCTTTTTCATGCACATAATTTGATCATCACACGAAGGTTCTACAGAACAATTATTTAATATTGTTTTTCCAGGCGCCAACATACTACATGCTAATGCAATTACTGTACCTGTCATAGTTGGATATTCAAACTTTATTTTAACATTTTTTTTCTTTTTCCATGAAAGTACTAAAAATTCTTTATTTTTTTTACAAACAACACCAAACTTTTCTAAAATTTCATAATACCAATCAATAGGTCTCTTTCCAATAATACATCCCGTAGGCATTCCCTCTATAATAACTTCTTCGGAACGATTTAATAAAGCAGGTAACAAACAAAATATATTTCTCGAATTTGATAATTGATTATTTTTTATAAAAATTTTTTTTGTAAAACATGGATCTTTAAGAGACAATGTATAATTATTTTTATCAAAAATTACCGTAGTAAAAATATTTTTAAGTAATTCAATAAGGACATTTGAATCTATAATATTAGGCACATTTTCTATAAAACATTGTTTTAATAATGCCGCAGATGCTATAGAATGTGCAAACGAATGTTTTCCACCTGGTAACTCAAACTCATTTGATTTAACTATATTTGATCTTAATAGCTCCATAAATTACACACTCGCTTCCAGAAGATATTTTGCACTTAAAAATCCTTTTTCATATGCAATATCTATTAAATATTTTTCAATAGGATATCTAGCCATATTAACATATTGTTTATTTTTCATTTCATACTCATTGATTATAATACCAAACACATTTTTATTTTTTTCATTTATTCCATATTTGTAACCTGCCCCTTTTGAAAGTGACATTTTTTTCCTATTACTAAATCCAGAAGGAAGTAATTGTTCTCCTATATTTCTCAAAGGTATTTTATTGCTCGAATCAGAAACACATTCTTCATATTTATACGATAAAGCCAACTCTACTAAAGTCTTATCTAAAAAAGGCACTCTACATTCTAGTCCATGCGCCATACACATTCTATCTAATCTTCTGCAATTTGTTTTATGTAAATCTAAAATTCTTTTCTTTCTTTCTTTTTCTTTCCCTTCTTTATTATAATAACTTTCATAACCAAAGAATAATTCATCTGCACCTTCACCAGTTAAAATTACTTTATTTCCATCTAATCTAACTTTTTTCAGCAACTTATCCATTGGTGCTGCATGATTTATAACTTGCCATTCCCAAGTTTCTGTAATATCTACTATTCTAGGTATTTTTTCTTTTAATTTATCACTACTATCTGCTTCTACCTCTATCAGTGGAATATTGTATATTTCACAAAGTTTTCTTGAATACTCTAAATCTATTGAATCTTTTGTTCCAAGAGTATAAGCTACAACATTTTTATTTACATTTTTTGCTATAGATATAACAATTGAACTATCTAGCCCTCCAGAAAGTAATACAGCATAATTGTTTTCTGGGACACGTGATTCAATTGAATTAACAACAACGTTCATCAAATTTCTTTGTTGACTATTCTTATGTAAAAACCACCAATGTTGTTTCTTTATTTTTCTATTTTTTAAATTATATATATTTATTGTCCCAGGAAGAACAGTAAAAACATTAGAACAATTATTGTCTCTAAATCCTTTTATCTCACTAGATAATAAAAAGTTTTTATTCCAAAATGAATAATATAAAGGCCTTATTCCCAAATGATCTCTTACAAAGATAATTTCACCGGAACTTTTATTTAAATATATAAAAGCGCCTTCCCAATTAATTTTTTTTAATACAAAATCAATTCCAAATTTTTCTATAAATTCAGCTAAAAAACGTGTATCACTTGCATCAGAATCAATCAAAAATTTCAAATCATATTCTATTGCTAATTCTTTAAAATTAAATATTTGGGCATTCATAACAAGAACAATATTTTCGTTAGATGATAAGGCAGGTTGCTTATTATTTTCAGGACTGACGATTGGTAATCTATTAGTACCCAAACAAACGCCAAATTCTTTTATTTCTTTTGTCTCATATAAATATCCTGTCCAGCCTCGATGTTCTATTTGCCCTAATATATTTTCAATAATATCTGTTTCAATACCAATAACTCCTGCAATCCCACACAATTTATATCTCCCTCCATTTTCATAAAATTATATGCAGTTCGCCTTATTTCCATTTATAATACGTTTTATTAAATGAATAAACATAGATTGAAAATCCTCTGAAAGACCATAATCTTTATTTCCAAAAACAATATAATCATTCGATATATTAGACAATGTTGAAATCCTAGAAACAATAGAAATAACATTCATATTTTTAGATATAGCTAATTCAGCGGCTTTAATTAAATTAATTGATTCCCCAGAAACACCAAATAAAATTAATAGATCACCTTGTTCCACATTTTCTAATTGTTTTGAAAAAACATTTTCATATCCAAAATCATTTGCAATAGCTGTAATTTTTACTATTGACTCACATAATGAAACTATTTTATTTTTTGTACCAATTACATTATGTTTAACAAGTTCATTTGAAATATCTGCACAAAAATGATTTGCGCATGCAGCACTTCCTCCGTTTCCAGCAACATATATTGTTTTATCTGATAAAAATATTTTGTTTATTTTAGAGCATATATTTTTAATTTTTTCAATTGATACCAAATTAATTTCACTAATAATATCTGATAAATAAGAAAATGAGATTGATTTTATATCATTTAAAAATATAATTTTTTCTGATATCTGCATTTTAAAATTTCCTCCATTTATTAAAATAATTTATTCTATTAAATATAAATATTTAAACTTTGTGTTTAAGTATATATACAAAGACCTTATTATTCAATGAGTTTCGATTCAATTTTACAATTTTCTCTTATTTTTACATATATTGCATAAAATATTATTTTTTTCTAATAATTGTTTTTATTAAATTAAACAAATAAAACAAAAACTAAACAAATATAAAATTTTATATTTGCCTTGCTTTTTCATGATTTGTTTTAAAACGTTACCTTCTATCTATTCCAAAAATATAAAAATCTAAATGGTTTTAGCTAAACTATATATTTTAAAACATCTCTTGAACTTTAAAATAAATTATATTAAAATTTTATTATAATGATATTAATTATTTAACATAGAAAAATATATTAACTTGTTTTTCTAAATAGTAATAATAAAGAGGAGCTACATATGGACGAACGTAGATCTAAAATAATAGAAAAAAGGGAATATTTTGTTGTAAAAGGAAATGAATTAATACAAAAAAATAGATACGATTTATCATTAATAGATCAAAAAACCGTATCTTATATTTGTTCTATGATCAAACCTTTAAACGATCTAAACTCAGAGTTAAAACTAGATTATGAGTTTAATATAAAAGACTATTGTGAAGTATGTGGAATAGACTACAATAGTGGAAAGAATTATAAAGATGTAAAGGAAACCATAAAAAGATTAGCCGATAGATCCATGTGGTTAGATACAGGAGATTCTGAAATTCTTATGAGATGGTTGTCATTTATAAAAATAAACAAAAAAAGCGGAAAAATCAATATAGAAATCGATAAAAACGTAGCAAAATATCTCTTCAAATTAAAAGACAAATACACACAATATCAGTTATATAATATTTTAGCAATGCAATCAGCTTTTTCTGTTAGACTATATGAAATTATGAGATCATATCTATTTAAAAAAACAAAGACTTTCGAAGTAGAAGAATTAAAACGTTTGTTAAATGTAGATAAAGTAAAATCATACAAAAACTTTTCACTTTTTAAAACAAAAGTAATAGAAAAAGCAATACTTGAAATAGATACCTTAACCGATATATTTGTGTCATATGAACCAATATATAATGGCAAAAAAATAGTTAAACTTAAATTTCGTATAGAACCTAAAAGAATTTTACAAAGATTAAAAATAGATCATAATCTAATTTTAGATGGAAAATAAAATATATTTAGTAATATATTTAAAATACGATATGTATTGCAAAATAATAGTTGTCAGATTCTAAAAATAACTATTATGATTCAAATAAAAAACATTTTTACACCAAATTATTAAAATTTGGAATAATAAAAATTGTAGATAAACATAGAAATAGCAAATAAATTCTTTTACATGCACTTTATTTAAGTTTTTAATAAGTCAGATATATAATTACTCTTAACAATTAAATTATCTCTATTTAGGCTTGTATTTTATAATTTTTAACATGATTTTGTATATTATTAAAATTTTTAAATATTAAGATGCGCAGATTTTGAGAAGTAATCAGATTTTTAATATCTGATTACTATTCAAAAGAGGCGAATATTTATTATTAAGGTTGATGTTTTTAGTTTTTTTCTACTGTATTTTATTTTGATTTTTTATGTGTCACATTATACTTATAATACTTATAATACTTATAATACTTAGAGCGAAAATTACCCCGCATACCGCATGGAGTCTAGAACGGTTATTGCAACTTTTAGTGCAGGTTATTGCAACTTTTAGTGCAGGTTATTGCAACTTTTAGTGCAGGTTATTGCAACTTTTAGTGCAGGTTTTGTGTCCAATTACTTATACATTTTAGTAAAAAATGGGTATTGTCTTATTTAAAAGTCTATTGGAGTTACAAAAATCTATTATTAAGTATTTTTTACTTTTTGAGAAAAATTATTCATATGTATTTATCAGTATATACACAACTGTATGTGTATACTGATAAGTAAAATGTTTTAAATATTCTGATGTAATATATTCTTTTTTATAATAATCATCAATAACTAATGATTGAATGTTGATAGAAAATCTATAATTTTAGATAGTTATAACAAAAATATAAATTAGAGATTTAATGTTATTTTTTATTCTAATAACTTTTGTCAAGTGGTTAAATTAAAAAAACTGATACATCAACAAAGGTTTTTGTATCAGTTTTTTAACATATAACATATAAATTTTAGTTATTAGAATTTTTCATTTTAGCAAACGCAACAAAACTAAAAATTAGTTGAATTATTACGAAAGGAGCGTATATGAACATAAGTAATATTGATACCGAATATAATATCCCTGCTACTAATGCTGCCCATCGTACACGCAAAGCAAATCCAATCCAAGTAAATATTACAGATATACCAACAGATAATGCGTGTGGCATAACTAAAGCTGTAGCTATTGCTCCTTCAATTGATTCTATACCAGTTGTTACACCTGCAAAATATGTAATCAAATATATCAAATATGATGTTCCAAGTATACCAGAAACCAATAATAATTTGCTCTTTTTCATAAAAATTCCTCCATATTACGAATTTAATATAATAATTTCTTTTAATAAAGTTATCTGACATAAAATCATCTGTATTATATTCTTTAAGTAAAATCTCTATTTTTTTAATAGTTTCAATGCCATTTTTTACGCAGTTTTTGATCAATTATAGTTTAAGAAGAATTATTTATAAATAATTGCGTAAATCCACTTTTCTTAATAGATTTTAAATGATTAGAACTACTAACAAAATCAGGCATACTATCGACTTTTCTCTTTTCTGTATCTAGATCAAACATAACGATCATCCTTCATGTTCTATTTTATTATCTAATATTTATAAATAGTAATCAATATACACAAATATAATATATACATTATATATTTTATATTACATTTTACTTTTTGTCAACTTTTATACAATAGTTTGACTTAATTAGAGTGATGTTATAAAATAATGGAAATTTTATAGTTTTAAATAGTTACAATGGAAATATAAATCAAAGATTTAATGTTATTTTTTATTCTGATGTATCATCAAGAATAGTATCTACACCTTCGGATTATGATGGAGTAATAAATATTAAAAGAGTTATACATTCTACTAGTATTGAAAAATTTGATCCTGATGATTATACTCAAAGATTTGTATTTACAGAATTAAAAGGATAGATTTTTTACAAGTTTTTTATAAAAGCATAATTTAAAAAATAAATTTTACTTGATATTTTTAACATTTATACATATACTATTATCAGTATATGTATATTATTATACACATAACTGTATACACATATTAGTTTATTGAAAGAAGCTATATTAAATGCACAATTTATCAATATTAAATAAGTCTAGTAATTTAGTTGAACGAGAAATAAAAATTGATTTATTTAATAAATTTATAGACGATTTAGATACTATGCCAAAAACTATAGATACGTATAAAAAATCTTTAAGACAATTGTTTAATTTCTTTTCTAGTAATGATATTAGATATCCTAAGAGAAAAGATATAATTGCATTTAAAGATTATCTAAAATCTAATAAATATAAACCAACTACCATCCAAAATTATATAACATCGACAAAGATATTTTTTAGATGGACAAATCACGAGGGGTATTATCCTAATATAGCTGACAATGTAAAAGGAATAAAACTAGATAGATCTCATAAAAAAGATTATCTTACTAGTAGGCAGGTAAAAGAAGTTTTAGGGTGTATAAATTTAGATGATTTAAAAGGAATTAGAGATTATTCTATTTTAGTTCTTATGATAACTGGAGGATTAAGATCTATTGAAATAGTAAGAGCTGATATGGGAGATTTTAGAATTTTAGGAAATAATAAAGTATTATTTATACAAGGTAAGGGAAAAACTGAGAAAACTGAATATGTGAAAATTTCTTTTGAAGTCGAAAAAAATATAAGACACTATATTCAAAAAAGAGGAAAAGTAATCGAAGAAGAACCTCTTTTTACTTCGCTTAGCAATAATAGCAAAGGAGAAAGACTTAGTACTCGTTCTATTAGCGAAATTGTTAAAAATAGATTTAAAAAAGCTGGCTATAATTCAAAAAGACTTACTGCTCATAGTCTTAGGCATACAGCGGTTACACTTTCACTTTTGTCGGGAAAGGATATAACAGAAGTGCAACAATTTGCAAGACATATTAACATAAATACAACAATGATTTATAATCATAGTTTAGAGAAATCTGAAAATAGTTGCAATGAAGCAATATCACGGGCTATTTTTTAGCAGTATACTTTTAAATGTATACATATATTAGTATGTGTATAAATGCATACACATATATAAAATGTGGGTTAACTATTTAGTATATAATCTAGGCCGTGAAACTTATCACGTAAAATCTATTAGAAGAAAAATCTATAATAATTTAGAACAAAAATAAGAAATGCTTTGAAGAAAATCAAAGCGCTTAAAAACAATTAACACTGTACTTTTTTACTGGATAGTTGTCAAATAATCAAACAGTACAGTTTTGCATAATTTACAAAAATTGTAAATTAGTTGCTTGAGCTATAGAACACATAAATAGTATTGAAAACGCTCTACAAAATTATTTATCTGCTTTTATAATTAATTAAAAACATTGAAAAATACATAAAATATATGTTTTAAAATTTTCTCAGTAATATATAGTATTGAATATTCAATTTGAATTTTATAAAAAAATTTACAATGGATATCTCTTTTAAAAACTAAATTAGCAAGAATTATCCAACCTCTAAGCTTTAGCGTAGGTGGTAGGGAAATGTTACTTATGGTATTATAAGTAGAAAAGAAATATTAATAAATAAGACTGATAATATCAAAATTTTCATTAATATTATTGGAATTTAATTTATAATAATTGGGAGTTATAAAAATGAATATTATAGCGATAACTAATCAAAAAGGAGGCGTAGGGAAAAGCACAACAGCTCTAGCTATTGGAGCAGGACTAATTATTAAGGGGAATAGAGTTCTTTATGTTGATTTAGATGCTCAAGGAAATCTTACTTATACTATAAAAGCAAGTTCGAAAAATTATAATATTTTAGGAGTATTACAAAAACCCGAGATAGTAGAAAAAGAAATACAACATACAGATGAAGGGGACATTATAGCAAGTACATCGTCTTTATCTGGAGCAGATAATATAATAACGCAAACAGGCAAAGAATATAGATTAAAAGAAGCTTTAAATACTATAAACAAAAAATATGATTATTGTATTATTGATACTCCTCCGGCGTTGGGAATATTAACGATAAACGCTCTTACAGCTTGTACAGGAGTTATTATTCCATCTCAAGCAGATATATATAGTCTGCAGGGAATAAGTCAATTATATAATACTATAAATACAGTGAAAAAATATTGTAATACTAATTTATCTATTATGGGAATAGTTTTAACTCGATTTAATTCTAGGTCTATTATTCGCCGAGATGTGGCTCAGACATTGGAGCAAACGGCAAAACAGCTTAATACTAAGCTTTATAAAACTAGAATTAGGGAATGTACGGCTTTGGTAGAAGCCCAAGCTACAAAACAAAGTATTTATAAATATGCTCCAAAGAGCAATGCCACAGCAGATTATCAATCTCTTGTAAATGAGATTTTAGAAGAGGAGTAAAAATATAATAATGTCAAAAACATTTAAAACAGAAATAGATGCAGCGATTAATCCTGCTATGCAATTTATCAGTCAGTCGTCTGACTCTCAAGAAGAAAAAACAAAAAAAACTCCAGATGGTCATAAACTTAATCCGTTATATTTAGAGACTAAGAATAAAAGATTACAGCTACTTGTTCAACCGTCTTTATTAAAAACCCTTAAAAAAACAGCTAAAAAAAAAGGAACAAGTGTTAATGATCTTATTCATACAATTTTACAAGACGCTTTATCAGAAAAATAAAATAAAAATTATATTATAAAAAGCCATCACTTTAATTTTATGAGTCTAAAGTGGTGGCTTAATATTTAATTTTCTTTGAGACTAATTGTTTTAATTTTTTGTTTAGTTTTTACTTCCGCTAATGTTTATTTGCAGAAGTAAGTCTTGATTGCTAGAGTTTTGTTTTGCTAAATATTATTATAAATGATTAACTCGGTGTATTTTAGGGATTTAGTTAATTTAATTAAATGAATATCAAAATTTTTTATTATTTTATATGTATACTTATGTGTGTATATATTTTAAATTATACTATTGTGAAATATTCTAAGTCATATAAATTATAAGGTTTATATGACTTTTGTAATAATACTGAACATATGTATATATCTATGTGTATACTGTTATACATATAATAACAATCATTATAAAAGCTCAAAAATTAATAAACCTAGCTTTATTTTTATTAATTCATTTAGATACTTAATAA
>CAYJNP010000003.1:0-6077 GCA_964371665.1 uncultured Eubacteriales bacterium
AATCAAATTAGTTATATAAGATTTGATTTTGTTACTCCTGGGCTAATTCCAGGTATATTTTTAATGGTAGTTGGTGTTGTTTTATTTTATATATATATAATTTTAATAAAAAAACATGATATGAAAAATAATAGTTCTTTAAAAAAAACATATAAATTAGCAGATTTAAATGATTATAATATATTAGAAATATCAAAGTTAAAAAATAAACACTAAAAATTTCAATGTATATAATCTAAAATATTTATTTAGCTAAAAATTTTATTTTTTATGGTAATAAATGAAATTAAAGTGTATAATTCTTAGCAATAGTTTATTTTTTGAAGGGAGAATTATAATGAGCTTTGGGCAAAATATACTTAGATATCGAGAATCAATTATTAAAGATATTTCTGAATTAATAAAAATAAAATCTTATACTGCATTTGATGAAAATAGTTATGAATATTCAAAAGAATCAAAAGAGGCTCTTAAGTGGATGATTAATAAAGCTCAATATATGGGATTTAAAACTGTTAATGTAGAGGATATTGCCGGGCATGCACAATATGGAACTGGAAATAAAATATCTGCAGTTTTGACTCATGTTGATGTTGTTCCTGCAGGTACAGGTTGGAATAGTGATCCGTTTAAATTAACAAAGAAAAATGGTAAGCTTTTTGGAAGAGGAATTGTAGATAATAAAGGATCTGCTGTTATATCTCTTTATTGTTTAAAAGCTCTTAAAGATTTAAATATAAAAGGAAATAATCAGGTTAGAAGTATATTCGGAGCAGGAGAAGAAACTGGTAAAAGTGATATGGTTAAATATTTTGCTCAGGAACCATTACCTCAAATAGCATTTACTCCTGATTCTGAATATGGAATATGCAATAGAGAAAAAGGTATATTACATATAAAACTTTCTTTAAAATCTTATGATGGAATAATCTTAACTAATTTTAATTCTGGAATATCTATAAATTCAGTGCCTGATCAAGCAAAAGCTTTGTTAAACTGCACAGAGCAAGAAGATCATCAGTTGCAAAGATTAGCAGATGCTAAAAAGGGAATGTATAAAATTGAGTATACACCAGATGGTATAATGGTGATATGTTCAGGGAAAGCAGCTCATGCAGCTACTCCTGAATGTGGATTAAATTCTGCTTCTTATTTAATTCGTCTATTAGCATCTAATTTTGGTCACAAAGCTATAGGTAGTTTATGTTCATTTTTAGATTCAGCAATTGGTCTTGAAATATATGGTTCATCAATGGGAATAAAAAGAAATGATAAATATTCTGGAGATCTTACGGTTAATCTAGGTAAAGTTAATATAAACTCTAATAAATGTATAGCTTTAATTGATGTTAGATATCCTGTAACAGATAATGGGAAAGAAATTTTTGAAATTATAAAAAATAATGCAAAAAGATCACAAATTTCAGCAGAGTTAATAGGATATCAAGAACCGCTATTTTTAAAAGATGATCTACCGTTGATTACTTTGCTCAAAAATGCTTATAAAAATATTACAGGAAATGAAGCCAATCTTTATTGTACTGGAGGGGGAACATATGCTAGATCATTAAATAATAGAGGAGTAGCATTTGGCCCAACATTTGAGGGTGGAATTTCTAATATTCATGATTCAAATGAGAATGTAGATGAAGAAAAATTAATGTTACATGCTCAAATTTGTTTAGAAGCAATGTATCAAATGTTTATTTCTTAATAAAAATACAAATAAAAAATAGTGTTGTCTCTTTTTTAAAATTTTATTTAAGGATAAAATTAGGGAGAAAACACTATTTTTATTAAATTGTTAAATTATTATTAAATAGATTGACTAACAGCAACAGCACAAGCCACTGTAGCACCAACCATTGGGTTATTACCCATTCCAATAAGGCCCATCATTTCTACATGAGCTGGAACAGATGATGATCCTGCAAATTGAGCGTCTCCATGCATTCTTCCCATTGAATCCGTTAGACCATAAGACGCTGGACCTGCAGCCATATTATCAGGATGAAGAGTTCTTCCTGTTCCACCTCCTGATGCTACAGAAAAATATTTTTTACTATTCTCGATGGTCCATTTTTTATAGGCTCCAGCGACAAGATGTTGAAATCTAGTTGGATTAGTTGAATTTCCTGTTATCGATACATCTACTTCTTCATGTTTTAAAATTGCAACACCTTCAAGCACATCATTAGCTCCAAAACAACGAATAATAGATCTTTCTCCTTTTGAAAATGCTCTTTCTTCTAATATTTTAAGTTCTCCCGAGAAAAAATCATAATCAGTTTTAACATAAGTGAATCCGTTAATTCTAGAAATTATATAAGCAGCATCTTTTCCAAGACCATTCAATATAACCTTTAAAGGGTATTTTCTTGCTTTATTTGCTGTTCTAGCAATTCCTATTGCTCCTTCTGCAGCAGCAAATGATTCATGTCCGGCTAAAAATGCAAAACATTTAGTATTATCTTGTAAAAGCATAGAAGCTAAATTACCATGACCAATTCCTACATTTCTTTGCTCTGCTACCGATCCTGGAATACAAAAAGCATTTAACCCTAAACCGATTTTTTCAGCTGATTCTGAAGCGTTTTGTGCATTTTTTTTAATTGCAATCGCGCATCCTAGAATATAAGCCCAAATAGCGTTTTCAAATGCTATAGGTTGAACACTTTTAACTATATTTTCTACATCTATATTTTTATCTAAACACATTTTTTTAGCATGTTCTAGACTTTTTATTTCATATTTTAAAAGACATTTTTCTATTTTGCCAATTCTTCTTTCTTTACCTTCGAATTTAACATCATTAGACATAAAAATTTATCCCTCCTTTTATTATATGGTATATTACTCTTCCCTTGGATCTATATATTTTGCAGCATCATCATATCTTCCATATGTTCCGATATTTTTTTCATAAGCTTCTGTTGGATCTATTCCATGGCGAATTGCCTCTAGCATTTTCCCTATCCTAACAAATTTATATCCTATAATTTCATCGTTTTCGTCTATAGCCATAGAAATAATATAACCTTCTGCCATTTCCATGTATCTGGCGCCTTTAAGTCTAGTGCTAAACATTGTTCCTACTTGAGATCTAAGGCCCTTTCCTAGATCTTCTAAACCAGCTCCAATAGGTAACCCACCTTCTGAAAATGCGGTTTGACTTCGTCCATACGACAATTGTTTAAAAATTTCTCTCATTGCAACATTTATTGCATCACAAACTAAATCAGTATTTAAACATTCTAAAATGGTTTTTCCAGGTAATATTTCTGAGGCCATTGCGGCTGAATGAGTCATTCCTGAACAACCGATTGTTTCCACTAAGGCTTCCTCAACTATTCCGTTTTTCACATTTAATGTTAGTTTACAAGCACCTTGTTGTGGGGCACACCAACCAATTCCATGAGAAAGTCCTGAAATATCTTTGATCTCGTAGGCTTTAATCCATTGTCCTTCTTCAGGTATGGGTGAAGGACCGTTATGTGGACCTTTTTTAATGGTACACATTGATTCCACTTCATGGGAATAATTCATATTGTTTTCCTCCCAATTTGTATTACTAGCATTAATTATATATAATATACAATTTAAAGTATATACATTTTTTTAATATTTATCAATAAAAAATTATTATAAAATAATAAATTTAACGTAAGTATTTGAAAAATTAATTCATAGTTTTTTTAACGGCAATTAAAACAGAGGAGGCAATTTTCCCAGCAGTTTTCAAACCAGATCCTCCGTTTTCAACAGCAACAACAAATGCTAATGGATACTTATTATCTTGTGAAAATCCTACCATCCAAGCATGAGGTTCTTTAGATTTATCGTTAGATATTTCAGCAGTACCTGTTTTAGCACATATTTCCATGCCATCAAACAAAGAATCTCCATAATTAAATTTAACAGCATTTCTCATTAAAATTTTTACTGAATCTGCGGTATTACTATTTATCATTTCTGTTCCTTCTACAGATGAATTAACATGAGATTTTGTTCCTATATTATTAATCATATGATCTATAAAATAAGGTTTAATATATGTTCCTTTATTTGCGATACTACCCATAATCATAAGCATATGAGCAGGATTAACCAAGTCTGTATATTGTCCTACTCCAGACCAACCCAAAGAACCCTGGCTTGCTTCTTTAACGTTATAGATGCTTTTTGCTAAAGGAATATTGTCTATAGACATGTTTTTATTAAATAACATTTTATTTGCAGTATTAGTCATTTTATCATTGCCTAACTGAATAGCGAGCTCTGAAAATACTATATTACAAGATTTTGTAAAACCATCTTCAATATCAATATTTCCGTGCCAACCAACACAAGTGATTTTTTCTCCTTCAACAGTAGTAGATTGGTGACATTCAAAGGATTTAGAATCAATATTATTTATGTTATCTATGGCACAAGCTGAAGTAATTATTTTAAAAATAGAACCAGGTGTAATTGCTCCAGATAGCACTCTGTTTAAATATACACCGTCATATTTACCAGTAGAGTCATTAACAATATCGGGAGGGTCTTTAGGATCATAGGATGGAGTACTTGCCATGCATAAAATTTCTCCAGTTTTGTAGTTATATACAGCAACAGCGCCTTTATAATTACCTAATTTTTGATAAGCTAGTTTGCATAAATTGCTATCAAGGCTAAGAATTATATTTTTAGACGAACGAAAGGAATCGGGAGCAGATAACCCGAAAATAAAGCTATATCCAAACAGTTCAGATTTATATATATTTTGAATAGAAGTAGAAATATTAGGACTATTATCCCCAACAACATGAAGCATAGCTTTCCTTATTTCCGAATCATTATTATAAACTCTGTTGTTATTGATGCTTTCAGCTAAAACAATGCCATTTCGATCATATATAGTTCCAGATTTAGCGAGTTCGTCTCCAGATAAATGTCCATTAATAGGTTTCATAACCCAGCTTTCAGCATTAATTATAAGAGAAAAAACAAAATAACTAATTCCAATTAAAAATCCAATAGTTAGAATGTGAATTGATAAAGAGCGACGGCCAGTTTTTTTCATTTTTAATAGCCCCTTATTTGAGTTTTGTTTTTCGTGCAGCATAGGTTCTTTCGTCAGAAGCTTTAATAAAAGCTAATAATCCCCATACAGATATCATACTAGATCCTCCTAAACTTACAAATGGTAGTGTAACACCAGTTAGAGGCAAAACATCTGTAGAGCCAAATACATTAAGGCAAGTTTGAAAAAGCAAAAGTCCTGCAGCAGAACATGAAGATATATAGTAAAAAGTAGAACGACCCTTGGAACTAGCATTTCTAGAATAAACTGTAAATAAAGCAATTGATATTACTACAAGTAAAGCTATAATAAGCCCCATTTCTTCACAAATCATTCCAAATATAAGGTCGCTAGTAGAAGCAAATATATAATTAAGTTCTCCACGTCCTAATCCGATTCCTAAAAGTCCTCCGCTTGCAGAGTAAGTTAAAACTCTTGATTGTTGGTATCCTAAACTATCGACATATTCCCACACATTTCTCCAAGCAATAAATCTGTTAGCAATATATGGTTTGAATTTTAGAATCATAAATATTCCCAGAATAGCAGCAGCACATATTAATATAATTGTTCTAATATCACCCGATCGCATAAATGCAATAATTAAAAATGTAATAAAGAATATACAAGCTGTACCAAAATCATTCATTAAAAACAATGAACCTATACATATACCGGAAAAAGCTATAAATTCAGTTAAGTTTTTAGCTGTTTGTAGTTTATCAAGAGTGGAAGCTCCAACAAATATAAAGGCTATTTTTACAAATTCAGAAGGTTGTAATGAAATAGGACCCAACATAATCCAATTTTGAGAACCATATTTAGATGCTCCAAATACTAAATTTATAACTAATAAAAAAACAGCTCCACCCATAACTAACCATCGTAGATCCATCATTTTATCGGGATTTTCAATTAGTAATACTATTATACAAAAAATAACAAGTCCTAATGAAAAAGAGATAATTTGAGTATACGTTTCAAATCTGTCTGCTCCATAAATTAATGAAAT
>CAYJNP010000003.1:6087-9607 GCA_964371665.1 uncultured Eubacteriales bacterium
AAAAATTCCTATTGCCTCAAGTTCAAAATTAATTCTTTTAAATATAACATTTGAAAAAAATAAAAATATCCAAGAGATACCAATAAATATCCCTAAAGGAATCAAGGGCGCCAAATCAAATTTATTAGTTGTAAAACATAATTCAATTGCACATAAAAATTGAAAAATAGTAATAAGAATCATTAAGCCGACTGAAGATGTTGCAAATTTTTTTTTGTAAAAATAATCGTTATTGCCTATACCAAGTTTTTTTTTGTATTCACTATTAGTTTTAAGTATTAGATCGTTTCCTCCTATAGTTATAATATCATCAATATAAACGGTTTTTCTATTTTTAATTTTATGTTTATTAACATAAACTCCAGATTTTGAATTTGTATCACAAATAAACCATCCTTCTTTTCGCCTAAGCAAAACGGCATGATCTCGAGAGACAGTTATTCCTTCAAGAACTATATCAGAATTTTTACTTCTACCAATAGAATTTTCCCAAAAAACAATAGGAAAAAAATCTCCTGTTAATGAATTCATTAGAGTTATAAGTGGCTTTTCTTCTCTAATGTTATTAAACATAGATAAAAAACATTTTAAAAGAATTATAATTCCTAAAATAGGAAGAATAATTTTTATTAAAAATAGAGTCGACGATAAACCTAAAGATAAAATATTTTCTATCAAAATAAATATTCTCCTAAAATTTTTTAATAACATAAGTTTTTATTTTAAAATAATACTTTGAGAAATATAAAAAGTCAAATACAAAAAATTTAAATTTAAATTAAGTATATTTATACTAATAAAAATTAAAAAACATAAAAAATAAACTTATGCTTGTAAAATTTAGAAATGTTAGGTATAATTTAAAATACAAATATTTACAAATATTTTATAACTTATATGTATAAAATTATTTAGTATGAAGTCTGAATGGAGAATTCTTATGATAAAATTAATAGCCACTGATATGGATGGTTCTTTGCTTGACAAAAACAGCTGTCTTCCTCCTGAATTTTTTAATGTGTTGGAAAAAATTCAAAAAAAAGGAATAAGATTTATTGTGGCAAGTGGAAGATCTTATGATACTTTATATGATCAATTTGATCATAAGCAGGACCAGTTAGACTACATTTCTGATAATGGAACTAGAATAACTGAAAATGGAGAAATTACATATAAAAGTATTTTAAAACCATCTCATATTGCTAATATTATAAGAATTTGCGAAAAAATAGAAGGAATATATGTAATTTTATGTGGGATTAATGCAGCTTATGTAAAAGGAAGTAAAGGATGGTTTTTAAATAATATTAATAGGTATTATTCTAATAGTATTATAACTAATGATTTATATACTGTTAATGATGAAATATTTAAGGTAGGAATATACGATACTTTAGGGGGGCTTAATAATTCTCATAAACATCTGTATTCTAAATTTAGCAATGAATTAACGGTAGTCTTATCTGGCAAAGAATGGGTAGATGTTATGAATAAAAATGCAAATAAGGGAAATGCTTTAGAAATAATACAAAAAAAATATAAGATATCTAAAGAAGAAACTATGGCTTTTGGAGATTACTACAATGATATAGAAATGCTAGGTAAAGCCAGATATAGTTTTGTAATGGAAAATGCAAATCCAGATATGAAAAAATATGGAAATTATATAGCGAAAAGTAACAATAAATATGGGGTTACCGAGGCAATAAAAAAGTACATATTAAAATAATTTTCAAAAATTAATAATTTATGGTCACAAAAGCTTGAAATTTCTATAAATTTACTATATTATTCTTGCGAATAATAAATTCATTTTACTGTTTATAATTTGGAGGCCTGACATATGAGAAAAAAACTTTCCTTTGATTTTCTACAAAAATTAGGTAAAGTAATGATAGTGGTTATAGCAGTTATGCCTGCCGCAGGACTAGTGATAAGTATTGGGAAATTAATTGAAATGATTTCTGGAGATGTAAGTTTTATTTTTGCAATAGGTAGAGTGATGGAATCTATTGGTTGGGGAATTATTGGAAATCTTCATGTTCTTTTTGCAGTAGCTATTGGAGGTTCTTGGGCAAAAGAAAGAGCAGGAGGTGCTTTTGCTGGACTTATATCATTTATAGTTTTAAATGTAGTTTCTGGTTCGATTTTTGGTGTGACTTCTGATATGATAGGGGCAGAAGGAGCAACAACTCATACTTTATTTGGCGCTGAGATTTCTATTGAAGGATATTTTGTTTCTATTATGGGAACACCGGCGTTAAATATGGGAGTATTTGTAGGAATTATTGCTGGATTTTTAGGAGCAGTTGTTTATAATAAGTATTATAATTTTAGAAAATTGCCTGATGTATTATCGTTTTTTAATGGAAAACGTTTTGTACCTCTAGTAGTTATTGTTTGGTCAACTGTGGTGGCAATTATATTAGCTATAATTTGGCCTGTTATTCAAGGTGGAATAAATCAATTTGGAAAATGGATTGCAACTTCTGCTGATACTGCTCCATTTTTAGCACCTTTCGTATATGGAACATTGGAAAGAATATTATTACCTTTTGGGTTACATCATATGCTTACAATACCTATGAATTATACTTCTCTAGGAGGGGAATATGTTATTCAAACAGGAGTTAATGCAGGTCAAGTAGCTTTTGGGCAAGATCCTTTATGGTTTGCTTGGATTTCTGATTTAATTCATTTTAAAAATTATGGAGATATGTCATCTTATAATGAGTTGATAAATACTGTGGTTCCTGCAAGGTTTAAGGTAGGTCAAATGATAGGAGCCACTGGATTGCTATTAGGTGTTGGTATGGCGATGTATAAAAGAACAGATAAAGAGATTAGGCATAAATATAAATCTATGTTTTTATCGGCTGCTATAGCAGTTTTTTTAACAGGGGTTACTGAACCTATTGAATTTATGTTTGTATTTGCAGCTCCGGTTTTATATGTTATTTATGCTATACTGCAAGGAATTGCTTTTGGATTAGCTGATGTTATAAATTTAAGAATACATTCTTTTGGGAATATTGAACTTATAACTAGAATTCCTATGATTGTTAAAGGTGGAATATGGTTTGATTTTCTTAATTTTGTTATTTTATGTGTAGTATTTTTTGCTATAGGATATTTTGTAGCTTATTTTATGATTGGAAAATTCAATTTTGCAACACCTGGACGCAATGGAAATTATGAGGAAGAAAATGGTGACGGTGATAGTTTAGATGAGAAATCTAATTCTAATAGTCATTCAACAAAGAGTATAAATAAAGCAAAAGATAGTCAAGCAGAAAAAATTATAGAGCTTTTAGGAGGAAGAGAAAATATTTTAGATGTAGATGCTTGTATGACTAGGCTTAGAGTTACTGTGAAAGATGTAACAAAAGTTTTTGAACTTAAAGATTGGAAAGCACAAGGAGCGTTAGGATTAATAAAAAAAGATGACGGAATACAGGCTGTTTATGGGCCAAAAGCTGACATTATAAAGTCTGACATTATTGATATTTTATAAATTTAT
>CAYJNP010000003.1:9669-15612 GCA_964371665.1 uncultured Eubacteriales bacterium
CGATATTTATAACGGTATCCTAAAAATTTAGGGGTAATTGTTATGAAATTATTAACGCTAAATACTCATAGTTGGTTAGAGGAAAATAGTGATTTTAAATTTAAAATACTTACAGATATTATAGAGAAGGAAAAATTTGATATAATAGCTTTACAGGAGGTTAATCAGAGTATTGATGCACAGGATATTTCTAATGAACAAAAAATTAGTTTAGGATTTATTAAAAATTGTTCTAAAATTAATATTAAAAAAAATAATTTTGCATTGAATATTGTAGAAAAATTATATGAACAAGGGCTAATTTACTATTGGTCATGGGTTCCAAATCATATTGGCTATGATAAATTTGATGAAGGGGTTGCAATTTTAACATCTAGAAAAGTATTAGATATATCTACTTTTAGAATATCAAATATCGTAGATTATAATAATTACAAAACAAGAAAAACTATAGGACTAAAAGTTGCATTAAAAGAAAGAGATGCTTGGTTTTTTTCTATGCATATGGGTTGGTGGAATGATGTAGAAGAACCATTTAAAAATCAGTGGGAAAATATAGATAAAAACTTGCAAATGTATAAAGAAAATGATATTTATTTAATGGGTGATTTTAATAATCCTTCTCATATTAAAGATGAGGGGTATGATTATATTTGCAAAAATACTAATTTTTTTGATACTTTTAATCTTGCAAAAGAAAAAGATTTTGGAATTACTGTTATAAATAATATAGATGGATGGAAAAATACAGAAATTAATAAAATGAGAATAGATTATATTTTCAAAAGCAATAATAAACCTATTAAAAAATCTAAAGTTATTTTTAACGGTGAAAATTATCCGGTAATATCTGATCATTTTGGAGTGTTTATAGAAGATAATGATTAGAGATATTATGTGTTTTGGAGGCTAAACAACATGATTGAAAATAAACTTGAAAAAATAGTACAGGAAAAATTCCAGAAAAATATAAGACAAGCTTCAAATGAGGAAGTTTATGTTGCTCTTATTGAAGTTGTAAAAAATGAAATAAAAAATTTTCCTAAAAATACAGGAACTAAGAAATTGTATTATATTTCAGCTGAATTCTTAATAGGAAAATTATTATCTAATAATTTAATTAATTTGGGATTATTTGAAGAGATCACAAAAATACTTGAGAAAAACAATAAAAATATAGAGCAAATAGAAGAATGTGAATCTGAACCATCGCTTGGAAATGGTGGCCTTGGAAGATTGGCTGCTTGTTTTTTAGATTCTATTGCGACTCTTGGATTAAATGGAGATGGGATAGGACTTAATTATCATTTTGGATTATTTAAACAAGAATTTGAAAATTATAAACAAAAAGAAATAATAAATCCATGGATGAAAGAAAATACTTTTTTAAATAAAACAAATATTAGTTTTTCTGTTCCGTTTAAGAATTTTAAAGCAATTTCAAAATTATATAATATAGATGTGGTTGGATATAATAGTGGAGCCAATAAGCTTCATCTTTTTGATATAGAAACAATAGATGAATCTTTAGTTAATGATGGAATTAATTTTGATAAAGATAATATAGAAAAAAATCTAACACTTTTTCTTTATCCAGACGACAGTGATAAATCTGGAAATCTTTTAAGGATATATCAACAATATTTTATGGTTAGCAATGCGGCTCAGCTTATTTTAAAAGAGCATGAAGATAATGGGTTTAATATAAGAGATTTGCATAAGCATGTAGTTATTCAAATTAACGATACTCATCCAACTATGATTATACCAGAGCTAATTAGATTGCTAACTGAAAAAGGTTTAGATATTAAAGAAGCAATAAAGATAATTAGAAATACTTGTGCATATACAAATCATACAATTTTATCGGAAGCTCTTGAAAAATGGCCGTTATCTTTTTTAAATGAAGTAGTGCCACAATTAGTTCCAATTATTAAAAAATTGAATTGGGAAGTTAACAGAAAATTTAAAAATTCTAAATTTGCGATTATAGATAAACAAAGAAGAGTTCATATGGCTCATATAGATATTCATTATGGTTTTAGTGTAAACGGAGTAGCGGCTTTGCATACAGATATACTAAAAAATAATGAACTTAAACATTTTTATAAAATATATCCTAAAAAATTTAATAATAAAACTAACGGAGTAACATTCAGACGTTGGTTAATGCATGCCAATCCTAAACTTACAGGTTTTATAGATAAATTTATAGGGACTGATTATAAAAAAGATTCTAACAAATTGGAAAAATTAATTAAATATATAGATAATGAAAAAGTTCTTAATAACCTTATTAATATAAAAAAAGAATCAAAAATTAAATTAAAAGAATATATTAATAAAATTGAAAATATAACTATTAATGAAAATTCGATTTTTGATATACAAGTTAAAAGGCTTCATGAATATAAAAGACAACAAATGAATGTTCTTTATATTATATATAAATATTTAAAAATAAAATCTGGTGAAAAACCTAATACTCCTATTACAATTATATTTGGAGCAAAAGCAGCTCCTGCTTATATTATTGCTAAAGATATTATTCATGTTATTTTATGTTTACAAAATATTATTAATAGCGATAATGATGTTAATAAATATTTAAAAATTATAATGGTTAAAAATTATAATGTAACTTATGCAACTAAGCTTATACCAGCTTGTGATTTATCTGAACAGATTTCTCTTGCATCTAAAGAAGCTTCTGGAACAGGAAACATGAAATTTATGCTTAATGGAGCATTAACACTTGGAACTATGGACGGAGCTAATGTTGAAATTTGCGAGCTTGTTGGAAAAGAAAATATTTATATTTTTGGGAAGTCGAGTGAAGAAGTTATTTCTCTTTATAAAAATAAGAATTATATAGCTAGGAGCTATTATAATAACGATTCTGAAATAAAAAATATTATTGATTTTATAATTAGTGATGTAATGATAAATATAGGAGATATAAAAAGTCTTAAAAGGATTCATAATGAGCTAATAAATAAAGACTGGTTTATGACTCTTTTAGACCTTAAAGATTATATAAAAGTTAAGGAACAAGCATTTAAAGACTATGAGGATAAATTAAATTGGGCAAGAAAGATGCTTATAAATATTTCTAAATCAGGATATTTTTCATCTGACAATACTATTAGACAATATAATAATGATATTTGGCATCTAAAATAAAGAGGTTAAGTTAAAAAATAAAATTAATATTAATATTAGATTATTATAATTGTTTTTTAATACTCGATAATAAAAAGTTTTTAATAATTATGGTAGCTATTTTTAGTATATGCCCTATTTATTAGGAGGAGATAAAATGTCTGGACATTCTAAATGGAGTACTATTAAACATAAAAAAGCAAAAACGGATATTCAAAAAGCTAAAATATTTAATAAAATTGGACGAGAACTGATTGTAGCGGTAAAGGAAGGTGGCGGTGCTGATCCTAATTTAAATTCTAAATTAAAAGATTGTATAGCAAAAGCAAAATCCAACAATGTTCCAAATGAGAATATTGAGAGAATAATTAAAAAAGCTATAGGTAACGATGATGATACTGAATATGAAAATATAGTATATGAAGGTTATGGACCTAATGGAGTAGCAATAATTGTAGAAGCTTTAACTGATAATAGAAATAGGACTGCTGCAGATATTCGTTGTTATTTTGATAAGTTTGGAGGAAACATGGGGACTCCTGGGTGCGTGCGTTTTATGTTTTCGAAAAAAGGTGTAATTTTAATAGAAAAAGATAATATAGATGAAAATATGTTAATGGAATTATCTATCGAATCTGGAGCTGTTGATTTTGTTGTAGATGACACTTTTTTTGTAATATATACAGAGCCTTCTAATTTAAATATGCTTAAAGAGATTTTAGAAAAAAAATATAAAATTGACTGTGCACAAATAGAAATGATACCAAATACATATATAGAAATCACAGATGAAAAATCAAAATTGAAAATCGATAGTCTTTTAGAATTTTTAGAAAATAATGATGATGTACAAGAAGTTTGGCATAATTTCGAAAATAAAATTTTTTAGAATTTTGTGTAATACAATATTAAATTTTAGTTGAAGGTATTCTTTATTTAAAGTAGAATAAAATGACAAAAATATTTAGGAGATTTTTATTATGAATCAATTTGTTATAATGACAGACGCATCCTGCGACCTACCCTTAAAGATGATTAAAGAATTTGATTTGGTTGTATTGCCTTTAAGCGTAACTATTAAAGATCAAGAATATTATAGTTTTCAAGATGAACGTAGTATTAAATTTAAAGATTTTTATCAGATGATAAGAGATGGCTATCAAGCAAAGACTTCAGCCTTAAATGTAGATATGTTTATTAATAAAATGGAAAAAATATTACTAGAAGGAAAGGATATAATTTATTTAGCTTTTTCTTCTGGATTAAGCAACACTTTTAATATAGCATGTATTGCAGCTAAGGAATTATCAGAGAAATATCCTAATCGAAAGATTTATATTGTAGATACTCTTTGTGCATCGTTAGGACAAGGGTTATTAGTTTATTTAGCAGCACAACAAAAACAAAATGGTAAAAATATTGATGAAGTTAAGGATTTTGTGGAAACTACTAAATTTAATATTTGCCATATATTTACTGTTGATGATTTAGAACATTTAAAAAGAGGAGGCAGAATTTCTTCAACAAAAGCCACATTTGGTACTATGCTTAAAATAAAGCCTATTCTTCACATCGATGATGAAGGACATCTTATAAATATTTCAAAATCTAGAGGTAGAAAAGAATCTCTTATAAATATTGTTAAATATATGGAGAATAAGGCAAAAAATATTGAAGATCAAACTATATTTATAAGTCATGGAGATTGTATTGAAGATGCAGAATATGTAAAAAAATTAATTGAAGAAAACATAAAAGTTAAAGATATAATTATTAACTATGTAGGAATATCTATTGGAGCTCATTCAGGTCCTGGAACAATGGCTTTGTTCTTTTTAGGAAACAAAAGATAAAGGACTATAAAATTATAAGTGATAGCTGCTGTGATTATTCTAATAATTGTGATGAATTAAATTTAGTTAGCAGAATTCCACTTACAATAAATTTAGAAAATAAAACATATATAGATGATGGAAATATAAATACAAAAACATTTATAAATTTGATGTCAGAAAGCAATAATGCTCCAAAATCATCATGCCCGTCTCCGATTCAGTTTATGGAGTCATATTTAGGAGATGAGGATAATATATATGTAGTAACCTTATCAAGTGAATTGAGTGGATCTTACAATAGTGCTTTAGCTGGAATAAAATTACTTGAAGAAAAAGGTATTAAAAAAAATGTGTATGTGTTTAATTCTCGCTCTGCAGCTTCTGGGCAAGTAGCTATATGTTTAAAAATTTATGAACTTATTGAATCTGGGTTAAGCTTTAAAGATGTAGTTGTAAATACTGAAACTTTTATTGATAGTATTAGTACTTTTTTTGTTTTAGAGAATTTAGAAGTTTTGAGAAAAAATGGTAGATTAACACATTTGCAGGGGATTCTTTCTCAAACTCTTAATATAAGGCTTATTATGTCTGCAACAGAAAATGGTACGATAACAAAACTTGGGCAAGCTTTGAGTTTTAATAGAGCATTAGAAAAAATGGTTGTGTGTATTAAGAGAAAATAAGAAAAAATTAAATATAAAGCGAGACCACTTATTATATCGCATTGTAATTGTTTAGAAAGAGCTCAAAAAGTGAGGGATATGATTTTAAATAATTGCGATTTTAAAAGAGTTATAATATGTTCAACCGGTGGGATAAGCACAATGTATGCAAATAATGGAGGAATTATAGTTTCTTTTTAATATGTTTAAAAGGAATGTTTTATATTTTATAATTGTTAATATAACCCCAAAAAAGAGAGCAAATAAGCTCTCTTTTCGTTAGA
>CAYJNP010000004.1:0-1699 GCA_964371665.1 uncultured Eubacteriales bacterium
CTCTATCGGCACAAATGATTTCATGTTTTGAATTTAAATATTTTAATAAAATATGTTAAATTAGAAGTTCAACACTATTTTAGTGTTGAACTTTTTAGAATTTAGGGTACCATTCTTATTTTATAATTTCTGCAAAAGTTCCAGATTTTATGTTAGCAGCATTAGCCTCGTCTGTGTCAATATGAAGTGCTTGTGAAAATTTTTTATTTACTCTCACAGTTATATCTCCAAAAATTAAAGATCTTTTGTTGGAATTAATTTTTACAGATACTATTTCTCCATTATTTAAATTATTTTTTTTCGATTCCTCATCAGAAAGATGTATATGTCTCTTAGCAACTATAACACCTTCTTTTAAATCTATTTTTCCATACATACCAACAAGAGTGCACCCTGGAGTATTTTTTAAATCCCCAGAATTTCTGATTTTTGTATTTATTCCAAGTTTTATTGCATCAGTTAATGAAATCTCAACCTGTGTTTTTGATCGAAATGGACCTAAAACAGATACTCGAGAAATTTCCCCTTTAGGACCAATTAATGTTAATTTTTCTTTAGAAACAAATTGCCCTGGTTGAGAAAGTTGTTTTTTTAGGGTTATATTATAATTTTCACCAAAAAGTTTTATAAAGTCAGATTCAGATAAATGAATATGTCTTGCGGAAATTTCAACCATTATTTTCAATACAAACATCTCCCAGATTTAGGTTATTGTAATATACTTTACATTTATATTATTAATATTGCAATAATATTATTTTAGGCATTATTTAAATTCAAAACATTTTTTATATTTTTAATTTTAACAATACATTCTTAATAAGTATGATTATATGTAATATTTTATTGAAAATTATTAATTCTAATGCTAAAATATACTAGTTAAATTAATTTTAGCATGAGGAGGAATGATTTTTGAAAGATTTTAAGAATAGATATGTGCAGAAATATTTGTTGATATTTTTTCTTTTAGTTATCGTTATATTTTTATTTCTTATTATTTTTCAAAATATAAATAAGAAAGATCAACCATATGAATTCACAAATTTTGCTATGGATACATATGTGCAACAAAGTGTATATGGAAAAAATGCAAAAAATGCTGCTATTTCTGCCAGTTCACAAATAGATTGCCTTGAAAGTTTAATTTCTTCGAAAATAGAAACTTCAGATATATCAAAAATAAATAAAGAAGCTGGTATGTATTGGGCAGATATTAATGAAAAAACGATAGAAGTTTTACTTAGTGCACTTGATGTGGCAGAAAAAACTAAAGGTGATTTTGATTTTACAATGTTACCTATAATAGATTTATGGGAATTATGTAATAAAAATCAAAAAATTCCTGCCGTTTTAGATATAGACAAAAAATTATCTTTTGTTGACTATAAGAATTTTAAAATTGATACAAATTTTAAAAGAGCAAAGCTTATAAAATTAGGATGTGGAATTGATTTAACTACATTATCGAAAGGAGCTGCTTGTGATATTGCTATTAAAGAATATAAGAACCAACGTGTTAATGCTGGGATTGTTACTGTTGGGAATAGTTCGGGTGTTTTCGGGAAAAAATCTAGAGATATTCCCTGGAAAATATCAATAAGTGATCCATTTAAAGGTATTCAAAAAGGCGGAAGTATGGCTGTTTTAACAGTATATGATGGATTTATTTCTTCAACAAATATGTATGAAAATTCAG
>CAYJNP010000004.1:1709-15536 GCA_964371665.1 uncultured Eubacteriales bacterium
AGATTATCAAAGTGTTTTTGATCCTAATACAGGGTATCCTGTAGAAAGTGATCTTATTTCTGTTACAGTTCATAGTGATAAAGGTGTAATTAGCGACATTTTATCAACTACTTGTTATATTATAGGAAAAGAAAAAAGTATAGAAATTTTAAAAAAATATAAAGCAGAGGCTGTTTTTATCGATAAATTCAAAAATGTCTATGTTACAGATGGACTTAAAAATGATTTGACGATAATAAATGATATGTATGATTTAAATATATGAAACAATACAAAGCAAGATATTTAAAATTAAATTATAATACAAATACAAATTATAATGGAGGATGTTTAAATGAATATTATTAAAAAAATAGGTATTTTTTTTATTACATTGGTTTTTATTATTAATCTAAGTGGATGTTCTGATTTATCTTGGGTGTTAAAAACAGAAAATGATTCGTTGCCAATAGGAGTATATATATATTATATGAGTTCTGCATATTCTGAAGCTTATTCAAAGGTAGAAAATTCTTCGGAAGATATTTTATCTCAAAAAATTGATGGTATAGAAGCTAAATTGTGGGTTCAAAATAAGGCTTTAGAATCGTGTAAAAAACTTTTGGAGGTTGAAAACAGATTAAAAAATTTAGATATTTCTTTAACAGATGAAGAAATTCAATCTATAGAAAATGAGGCTAATCAGCAATGGAATCTTTATAGGAAAGTTTTTGAAGAATATGGTATTTCGAAAGAGTCTTTTTATAGAGCAGGAGCTTTGTTTAGTGCTAGGAATAATAAATTATTTGAATCTATTTATGGTTTGGAAGGAATTAATCCAGTTTCTAATGAAGAACTTAACCGTTTGTTTTTAGAAAATTATGTTAATTATAGTTATTTGTATCAAACACTTATTGATACAAATTCGATGTTTTTGCCTGATGAAAAAGTGAATGAAATAAAATCTAAATTTGATTCTTATTTGGAATCTTTAAATAATGGTTCAACTATGCAAGAAATTTCAGATATGTATATGAAAGATTATGAATTGGAACAATCACCATTACAGCAAGGAGTTTCTATGTTAAGCGAAGATTTTGGAGTTCCAACAGACATTGTGAAAGTATTAAAAGAAATGCCAAGTAATAGTAATCAATTTTATAAAAACGATAGAGCGTGTTATATAATACAAAAAAACAATATTCAGGATAATGTTGATATGTTAGAAAATCAAAGAGATATAGTTTTAAGAAATATAAAAAATGAAGAATATGAAAATATGATAACAGAGTCAACAAATAAAATTCAGTTTCAAGAAAATACTTCTGCGATTAAAAAATATACTCCGTATATATTCGAAAAAAATTAATTTTTAACAAGAGAAGGGTGAATTAATTTTCATGAAAAAAATATATGGATATATAAAGACATATTTTATTACTTTGCTTTTTTGTTTTATTATCCTTTTTGTTGAAGCTATATGTGAATTGAATATACCAAATTTGATGTCTGATTTAGTTAATGTTGGAATACAAAGCCATGGAATTGAAAATTCAGCGCCAGAAGCTATGAGTGAAAATGCTTATATTCTTATGAAAAATTTTATGGTTCATGAAGAAAAATTAAAAATTTCAGAAAATTATATTTTTATTGCGTCAGGTGGACTTTATTCTGAATATAATTATTATTTAAAAAAATATCCTTTGCTTGCAACCGAAAATATATATGTATTAAAAAAAGATCATCCAACCTCTAAAAATATTTTAAGTTCATATTTTAACAATGCATCTATGACTATGATTTTGTCTTTAAAGCAAGTAGCAGAACAAAATGCAGATGCTAAAAATCTTTCAAAGGATATATCAGAAATAAATTTAGATAATTTATATAAATTAATTCCAATTTTAGAAAGTGTTTCTGATGCTAGAATAATTAGTTTAAGAAATGAAACTGAAGATATGGATGATTATATAAAATCACAAGCTTCTATTATGATAACAAATCAAATTTATAAAGAATTAGGAATAAATATTTATTCTATTCAAAGTAGATATATTATGATAGTTGGATTAAAAATGATATTAATGACAATTCTTGTAGCGGCTTGTGCTGTAACGGTTGCACTTTTTTCCTCTAGAATTGCATCTGGTGTTTCAAGAAATCTTAGGAAAGATATTTTTAAAAAAATTGAATATTTTTCAAATGTTGAATTTGATAAATTTTCAACAGCATCTTTAATAACAAGGACTACTAATGATATTACTCAAATTCAAACTGTATTAGTTTTTGCAATTAGGTTAGTATGCTATGCTCCGATTATGGCAGTTGGTGGGATGTTAATGGCTGCTAGTAAAAATGTATCTATGAGTTGGGTAATAGCACTGGGATCAATATTTTTGATCGGATTAATCGTTACTATATTTTCCATAGCTACTCCCAAATTCAAGATAGTTCAAAGTTTAATTGATAAATTAAATCTTATTATTCGAGAAAATCTAAGTGGTCTTATGGTTATTAGAGCTTTTGGAAATCAAAAGTATGAAGAAGAAAGATTTGAAAATGCTAATAGTGAACTTACAAAAGTGAATTTATTTGTTAATAGAATCATGATTATTATGATGCCTGCTATGATGTTGATTATGAATTGTGTAGGACTATTAATTATTTGGAATGGGGCGCATGAAATCGAGGCATCTAAAATGCAAGTTGGGGATATGATGGCATTTATGCAATATGCTATGCAAGTTATAATGGCCTTTATAATGATATCTATTATGTTTATTTTAATTCCTAGGGGATTAGTTTCTGCTGAAAGAGTTTCTGAAGTTTTAAATACGTGTCCATCTATTAAAGATAAAATAAATCCTACTGCACTTTCTTATAATCATTCAGGAAAATTAGAATTTAGAAATGTATCATTTAAATATTTAAATGCAGATGAATATGTATTAAAAGATATAAATTTCATTGCCAAAAAGGGAGAAACAACAGCTTTTATTGGAGCAACAGGTTCTGGTAAATCTACTCTTATAAATTTAATTCCTAGGTTTTATGAGGCTACTAAAGGAAGAATTTTATTAGATGGAATAGATATTAAAGATATTACTCAGCATGAATTAAGAAATAATATAGGATATGTACCTCAGAAGGGAGTATTATTTTCTGGGACGATTGAATCAAATTTGAAATATGCAGATAAAGAAGCTACAGATTCAGAAATAAAATTAGCGGCTGAGATATCTCAATCTGTTGATTTTATTAAAGAAACTGAATATGGATTCAAGAACCCTATTTCTCAAGGAGGAGGGAATGTTTCCGGTGGCCAAAAACAACGGTTATCTATTGCTAGAGCTTTAATCAAAAAGGCTAGGATTTATATTTTCGACGATAGCTTTTCAGCGCTTGATTTTAAAACAGATTCTCTTTTAAGAAAAGCATTAAAAAAATACACAAAAGATGCAACTGTGATAATTATTGCCCAAAGAATAAGTACTATAATGAATGCAGAACAAATTGTAGTTATAGATAAAGGAAAAATAGTTGGAAAAGGTACTCATAAATATCTTTTAGATAATTGTAAAGAATATTTAGAAATTGCAAAATCTCAGCTTTCAAAGGAGGAGTTATTATGAGTAAATCGTTAAATAATTCTTCTACAAAGAGCACAATATCTAAACATACAGATGGTCCTATGTCAAAGTTAGGTCCTACTTCTCAAAAAGCTAAAGATTTTAACGGATCTTTAAAAAAACTTATGAAATATCTTGGTAAATATAAAATTAGTATAATGATTGTGTTTTTGTTTTCAATATTATCTACTATTTTTGCTGTTGTAGGGCCTAAAATTCTTGGTACGGCTACTACAGAAATATATAAAGGAATAATGGGGAAAATATCGGGAGCAGGAGAAGGCATTGATTTTGAATATATTTTTAAAATATTGTTATTTTTATTATTTATTTATTCTTTAAGTTTTGTTTTTTCATATATACAAAATTTTATTATGACATCTGTGTCTATGAAAGTTACGTATAATATTAGAAATCAAATTTCTCAAAAAATCAATCGTATGCCTATGAACTATTTTGACACAACTAGCCATGGAGAAATTTTATCAAGAGTCACAAATGATGTTGATACATTAAGCCAAAGTTTGAATCAAAGTGCTACTCAGATTATTGTATCTATAGTTACAATAATAGGAATTGTTATTATGATGTTTTCTATTAGTTGGCAACTTACTTTGACATCATTATGTGTTATACCTTTATCGATTTTATTTATATTTATTATAGTCAAAAAATCACAAAAACATTTTATTAATCAACAGAATTTTTTAGGTAATTTAAATGGTCATGTTGAAGAAATATATGGCGGACATAATGTTGTTAGGGCATTTAATGGAGAAGAAGATTCTATTAAGAAATTTAATGATTTTAATTCAAAATTATATATATCTTCTTGGAAATCACAGTTTTTGTCTGGTTTAATTATGCCAATTATAAACACTATCTCTAATTTTGGGTATGTAATTGTTTGTGTTTTTGGAGGATATTTAGTTACTCGAAATGGGTTACCGATTGGAGACATTCAAGCCTTTATTCAATATGTAAGGCAATTTACTCAGCCTATTGTTCAAATATCAAATATATCAAATGTTTTTCAGCAAACGATTGCGTGTGCTGAGCGTGTGTTTGAATTTTTGGAAGAGGAGGAGCAAGTTTCTGAATGCGAAAAACCATTAAATTTTAAAAAAATAGGCGATAATAATGGTGTAGATATAAAAGGTAGTGTACAATTTGCTCATGTAAAATTTGGATATAATTCTGAAAAAATTATTATTAAAGATTTTTCGGCTAATATAAAATCGGGGCAAAAAGTTGCAATTGTAGGACCAACTGGAGCAGGAAAAACAACTATAGTAAAATTATTAATGAGATTTTATGATGTTATAGATGGAGCAATATTAATAGATGGATATAATATAAAACATTTTACAAAAGATGATTTAAGAAGTCAGTTTGGAATGGTGCTTCAAGAAACATGGTTATATAATGGAACAATAAAAGATAATATACGATATGGAAAATTAAATGCAAGTGATGAAGATATTATAAAAGCAGCAAAATCTGCTCAGGTTGATTTTTTTATTCATACATTGCCTGATGGGTACAATATGATTTTAAATGAAGATGCTAGCAATTTGTCGCAGGGGCAAAAGCAACTTTTAACTATAGCAAGAGCAATTTTAGTTGACCCTAAGATTTTAATTTTAGATGAAGCTACTAGTTCTGTAGATAATAGAACAGAGTTGATGATTCAAAAAGCTATGAATAATTTAATGAAGAATAGAACTAGTTTTGTAATTGCGCATAGGTTGAGCACTATTAAGGATGCAGATTTAATTTTAGTTATGGATGCTGGAAATATTGTTGAACAAGGAAATCATAATGAATTAATAAATAAAAAAGGGTTTTATTTTGATTTGTATAATAGTCAGTTTGATTGTTAAATTTATCGTTAAATTTTCAAAAAATTTAGTATAATTACAATAATAAAATTATTATTAAGTTTTAGGAGATTTTTTAATCTAATTCAATAATTTTACATTAATAATATGGCAATTAGAACATAGAATATAATTGCAAACGCAGATTTAAAAATAGTATAGAAAAGGAGTGTATGACAATGTCTAATAATTCTGTAGTCCCAGAAGCAAGAGAAGCTCTTAATAAATTCAAGATGGAAGCTGCAAATGAAGTAGGAGTAAATCTTAAAGAAGGATATAATGGTCATTTAACTTCTAAAGAAGCAGGATCAGTTGGAGGGCAAATGGTTAAGAAAATGATCGAAGAATATGAATCTAACATGAAGTAATAAATAGTTTGATATATACTATAAGGTATTTTAAAACGGAAGAATATTCATAAGAATTATTAAAATGATAATTAAAGTTTATAATTTTATAATATAGTTAATTTTTAATTATTGATATTTTAAAAACAATTTATGGAATCTGAAGTTATGAATGCAATATGTATTTTTTTCAAAATATGAAACAAAATAAAAAGAGGGAGTGATATCCCTCTTTTTTTATAATATTTAAAAATAGTTTAATTATTAGGGCCTAAACTAACTAAAACAATAATTTCAGTGCCATACTCTACTTTGTCTGAAGCATTTCTATTTTCATATCCTATAACAATTCCTTCTTTAACATTATCATTATAATTTTGTTTTTGAACTGGGACAAATGATTCCTCAGTTAAAATCTGAGAAACTTCAGATATTGAAAGGCCTGCAATTTTTGGTAAGGATCTCATTTTAGATCCCTTACTCACAGTAACTAATATAGGAGATTTATATTCAATAAGATCTTTGTAATTAGGTGTTTGTGAAATTATTAATCCTTCAGATACATTATCGTTAAATTCTTCTGATGCTAAAAGTATATTATAGTTTTCGTTATCATTTGACGCTTTAACATTTTGAAAATTTTTACCAACTAAATTAGGTGCATAAATTTTATTTTCAGCATTCAAATCAGAACTGGAAGAAGAATTTAGAGAAGAAGTAAGAGCATGAACAGAGTTTGAAGAAATATCAACTTTATGTTCATCAAAAATATTTATATTTCCACCAGATAAAAAATAAAATCCTAAAAACACTAAGCTTATTGTACATAATATAATTACAATTATTACTAAAAATTTATTAATATTTTTTTGGGGTTGTTTTATTTCTATAGCTTTGTTAAGATTATCAGAATAATGCCTATCTTCTGTTCCAACAATTACAGATAAAGTTAATGATTTTCGTAATTCTTCAAAATTTTGGATTCTATTAAATGGCAAAACTTGAAGACTGTTAGCCAAAGCTAAAATAATATCATTAGGAATTTCTTTTGCCATATTATTTGGGATTAATATTCTATTATCTGTTTTTCTTTTTGTTGATTTTTGAGGAGAAACTCCAGTAAGAGTATAAAAAAGAGTTGCAGCAAAAGAATATACATCTGTTGCTTCACTAGTAGTATAGTCATGCATATATTGTTCAATGGCAGAGTATCCGTCAAAAAGAGTAGGAGGAATTGTCGAATTAATTTGTCTAATTTCAGGAATGGAGAAATCTAATAATTTTAATTTATTTTCTTTTGTAACTACGATATTTGAAGGAGCTACGCCTAGATGTTGTATCCCTACGGAGTTCATTTCACTAAGTGCAGATAGCAGGGGAATAAATAATGGACGAGCTATTTCCCATGACATTTTTCCACCTTTTAATTTTAAAAAATTAACCAATGAAATTCCATATACATACTCATAAACAGCATATGCTGTTGAATTTTCAGTAAATATATTATATATAGCAACCAGTGCCGATAAAGATCTTAGCCTTGCTACTGCTCTTAAATAAGTAAGAAAGGAATCAAAATTGTCCTTAAATTTATTCGAACATCCTTTATTAATAAAAATTTTAGAAGAATTATTTAGACGATAGCACAGGCCATTAGGAAAAAATTCTCTAATATATACCGGTGTTTTAGAAACTACATCATAAGCAATATAACCAAACCCTTCTGTATTTTCGTCAACTTTTTTTCCAATTAAGTAACGCTGTTCTAAAAATTCTCCTTTAGGTAAATATGGAGATCTTTGAGTTTCGTTTTGATTATATCTACAAAAAGGACAAACTTTTTGTTGGCCTATTTCTTTAAAACAAGATTTACATAAGGTATCAAATTCGTTCATTAATTTTCCTCCGAAAATATTGATAGAAAAAATACAAATTTAATTATAACACGTGTTACAATATAAAATCAATTTAACCCTTAAGAATTGATGATAAAAAACACTTGCAATTATATTTTACATTTGGTAATATATCAATAATGTAAAATATTTTATGTTAGTTTATTAGTGTTAAAGTATATGAGATTTTTGGAGAGGTGTCCGAGTTGGCCTAAGGAGCACGATTGGAAATCGTGTAAGCTGTTAGCGCAGCTTCTGGGGTTCGAATCCCCATCTCTCCGCCATTTTTATCTATTTGATTAGAAATTATACTATGTTGGTAGTATTATATAACACAGTTTTTAAAATGATTCAGATTTATTTTGATACAGTGATTATCAAAGTGATTCTGATATTTTTATTTTAAATTATAATAAAATTAAGTTTATAAAATATTTTAAGGAGAAGAAAAATGAAAGTAGCTCCTTCGATGTTAGCATGTGATTTTGCTAATATAGGATCAGAAATAAAAAAAATAACATCAGCAAATGCTGATCTTATTCATTTAGATGTTATGGATGGACATTTTGTTCCTAATATTTCTTTTGGGGCTGATATAATAACAGCTATGAGAAAATATACTAATCTTCCATTTGACGTTCACTTAATGATAAGTAATCCGTTTAAATATATAAAAAATTTTGTGAAATCCGGAGCAGATATAATAACTTTTCATATAGAAGCAGAAAAAAATGTTACAAAAACAATAAAAAAAATCAAAAACTATGGAGTGAAACCTGGTCTAGCAATAAAGCCAAATACTCCAGCAGAAGCTGTTTTTCCTTATTTAAAACATATATACATGGTATTAGTGATGACAGTGGAACCTGGGTTTGGTGGGCAGTCGTTTATGATAGATATGATGAAAAAAGTCGATCAAATTAAATCAAAATCTAAAATAGAAAATCCAGATCTTTTAATTGAAGTTGATGGTGGAATAAATTTAGAAACTATAAAATATGCAGAAAAGGCTGGAGTGGATATTTCAGTGGCTGGAACTAGCGTATTTAAATCTTCTAATATATATCAGACAATTAAAGAATTTAAAAAACCTGATGCATCTGATGTGTAACAAATTATCCTACTAAAATTTTTCCTTCCGGTAATACAATTTTAGATTTGTTGCCAGATTTTATTAATAAAGAAATAATTAGTGATATTGGGCCTACTCTTCCAATAAACATAGCTAAACATAATGTTATTTTAGAAACTGCAGATAGATTAAATGTTATTCCGGTGCTTAATCCAACAGTGCTAAATGCAGAGATTGATTCGTATATTATATCTATTGTAGAAATATTTTTTTTGAATTCAACAATTTCTAGAATGATAGTAACTAAAAAAATGACTGTTAATGCTAAAATGGTTATGGTTATAGCTTGATAAACTATATTTTTTTTGAGACGATGTTTTCTAATGGTTGTGTCATCTTGTGATTTTAATGCACTAAATACTGTTGCTATTAAAACAAATATTGTGGTAGTTTTTATTCCTCCTCCTGTAGAAGAAGGAGATGCTCCGATAAACATAAGGATAATTATTAGCATTTTAGTTAAAGGAATTTGATTTGCTGGATTTACTGTAAAAAATCCAGCAGTTCTTGATGTAGTCGATTGAAAAAAAGAGGCTACTATTTTTTTTTCTAAACTTAATTGCGATAAACTATGATCTTTTTCTAAAATGAAAAATCCTATTGTTCCAAAAATTAATAATATTAAAGTTGTTAAAACTACTATATAAGTATTTATAGTAAAATGCGGATGAAAATCTGTTTTTTTAAATTTATACATAAATTTTGAATATATATCTGTGACTACTAAAAATCCTATCCCACCAAATATTATTAAAAAAGAAATAACCAAACTAGTATAAATATCATCTTGAAATGCAATAAGACTTTGATCTGGCCCTAAAAAACCCATTATATCAAATCCGGCATTGCAATAAGCTGAAACAGATAAAAATATAGAAATCCAGATTCCTTTTAATCCATATAGTGGTATAAATCTAAATGAAAGCAATAAAGTTCCACATAATTCAAATAAAAATGAGACAAATAAAATTGTCTTTAAAAGCATAGGAATATCTATAGCATTTCCTCTAGTGTATTCTTGTGCCAATTGAATATTTTTAACACCTAGCTTTCTTCTTATTAACAAAGAAAAACCACTCATAAAACTTACTGGACCTAGCCAGCCTAATAGTATTAAAAATAATATTATGGCTTGTCCGAAACCCGACCAATGTGTGTAAGTATCAAAAGGAGTAAGACCTGTTACACAGGAGCATGATGTTGAAATGAAAAAACTATCTAAAAGATTAGTAGTTTCGTTATTTTTAGCACAGATTGGTAAACATAATATAATAGTACCTATAAAAATTAAACCTAAAAAACTTGATACTATCAGGCGTACAGGTGTTATTTGTTTTTTTATGTAGTTATATATATTTAAAATGTTCAAATTTAATCACCTTATCCTTTAATTTAACTTTTTACTTTTTATAGATATTACTACTATATGATACCAAAATCAATAGTTATGTTAAAACTTGTTTTCCTAATTTATTAAATTTTTGTTTTAGCATTAGTATTTTTATATTTGATTTTTTATTGTAAAAAAGTGATATTAATGATATAATTAACATGGTATATTTTTATAATTCTTATAAGAAAAGGGGGCGTCAATACAAAATTCATAAATGTATTGATTTTATGAAATGAAGATATTGTTTATGGGAACTCCTGATTTTGCTGTTAAATCTTTAAAAAACATTATAAATGCTGAGCATGATATTTGTGGAGTATTTACAATGCCTGATAGGCCAAAAGGGAGAGGATATAAATTAACATTTACTCCTGTTAAAGAAGAAGCGTTAAAATACAATTTAAATGTATATCAACCCGAAAAAATTAAAACTGAAGAAACGTTTGAATTAATAAGAAAATTAAATCCAGAAATTATTATAGTGGTGGCTTATGGAAAAATACTTCCAAAACAGATTATAGATTATCCTAAATATGGTTGTATAAATGTTCATGGTTCTTTGCTTCCCAAATATAGGGGAGCTGCACCAATACAATGGGCTGTAATTAATGGAGAAAAAACTACAGGAATTACAACTATGTGTATGGATATTGGATTAGATACTGGAGATATCTTGTTAAAATCAGAAGTAGATATATTAGAAAATGAAACATCGGGTGAGCTTTATGATAGACTATCCGTTATAGGCGCTGAGCTTGTGGTTGAGACGATTGAAAAAATAAAACATAATAAGATAAAAAGGATAAAGCAAAATAATAAAGAAGCTACTTATTGCACTATGTTAGATAAGTCTATGGCACTAATTGATTGGAATAAAAGTGCTCTTGATATTAATAATTTAGTAAGAGGGCTTAATCCGTGGCCAATTTGCACCACGACTTTAAATGGAGTTAATTTTAAAATACACAAAACTAAAATATCTGAACGTGGTGGAAATTTTCCAGGGGAAATTATAAGTTTGAATCCATTTTTGGTTTGTTGTGGAAATAAAGAATCTGTTGAAATTTTAGAAGTTCAGTATACCGGGAAAAGAAAGATGAAATCTGAAGATTTTTTGAGAGGATATAAATTAAATATAGGAAATAAATTAGGGGGATAATTATGGGATTGTTTTATTTTTATGATTATAGTTATTTTTTGTTTATGATACCTGCATTAATACTATCTTTATATGCACAAATAAGGGTTAGTTCAACTTTTAATAGGTATTCAAAAATCACAAATACTCGAAGAATTACAGGAGCTGAAGCAGCAAAAAGAGTTTTATTTAATAATGGAGTTAATAACGTTAAAATAGAATATGTTAGAGGGAAACTAACTGATCACTTTGATCCTAAAACTAAAACAATTAAGCTTTCAGATTCTGTTTACAATAGTACTTCTGTGGCGGCTGTTGGAGTTGCTGCACATGAAGCTGGGCACGCTGTTCAGCATGAAATGGGATATATGCCTATAAAAATTAGAAGTACTCTTGTCCCGATTACTCAGTTTAGTTCAAAACTATCTATTCCGTTAGTTATTTTAGGGTTAATTATTCCTTCGTATAAAATTTTTGCAATAGCTGGAATAGTTTTATTTAGCATATCAATTATTTTTGAATTAGTAACATTACCCGTAGAGTTTGATGCTAGCAGAAGAGCAATTCAAACTTTAGATAATACTGAGATTTTATATGGAGATGAAATTAAAGGAGCTAAAAAAGTTTTATCTGCTGCAGCGATGACATATCTTGCGGCGATGATTTCTTCTGTATTAACCTTGCTCAGACTTATTTTTATATTAAGACGAAATGATTAGGAGATAGCTATGTCTAACCCAAGGTTAATTGCATTGAATGCATTTATGAAAATTGAATATGATTATGCATATTCAAATATAGTTTTAGGGAATTTATTTAAAGAATATAAACTCGATTTTAAAGATAAATCTTTTATTTCTGCTTTGATTTATGGAGTTATTGAACGAAAAATAGAAATTGACTATTTAATATCTTTATATTCAACAATTAAAATAAAAAAAATTTCTAAAATAAATTTATCTATCTTAAGATTTGGCATATATCAAATAATTTATATGGATAAAATTCCAAATTCAGCTGCAATTAATGAATCTGTGAAATTGGTTAAGAAAAAAAAACAAATTAAGTCTGTGGGGTTTGTTAATGCAATTTTAAGGGCTGTTGATAAAAATTCAAATAATATTCCGATGCCTAATTATAAAAAAGATATGATTAAATATTTAAGTATTAAAAATTCTTGCCCTGAATGGTTGTTGAATTTTTGGATAAATGCATATGGTAAAGAAATATCTTTAGAAATAATTAAATCGTTTAATGATATACCTAGTGTGATGATTAGAGTAAATACTTTAAAAAATACTAGTGAGGAATTAATAGAAATATTAAAAAAAGAAAAAATAATAGCTACCAAGTCTTTAATAGAAAACGCTTTAGAAATAAAACATTTTGAATCTATTTTTGAAAGTAATTCTTTTAAACAAGGAAGATTTATTGTGCAAGATTTATCTTCTCAGATATGTTGTGAGATTTTAAATCCACTAGAAAACCAGGTAGTAATAGATGTATGTGCTGCGCCTGGTGGGAAAACCTTTAATATTGCGCAACGCATGAAAAATAAAGGAAAAATATTAGCTTTTGATATTTATGAACATAGAATAAATTTGATAAAAAACGCGGCAAAGAAACTTAAAATTAATATAATACAAGCAATAGTTAAAGATTCTCAAAAAGAAAATAAAAATTTTATTTTAGCAGATAGAGTTTTATGTGATGTTCCTTGTTCAGGTTTAGGTATTATTAAGAGGAAACCTGAAATAAAATATAGAGATCAATCAGTAATTAATAATTTTAGTGATATACAATATAATATTTTGTGTAATTCTAAAAAACTTGTTAAACTATCAGGTTTGTTGGTTTATTCTACTTGCACATTAAATCCTAAAGAAAATTCATTTATAGCTAATAGATTTTTAGAAGAAAATAAAGATTATGAATCTTCTGAAATAGTTTTACCCAAAAGATTAAAACGATACATAGATGAACCAAATAATCAGTTAACTTTATTTCCAAATACTAATCAAACAGATGGCTTTTTTATTGCTAAGTTTAAACGAAAAAATTAGAATTAATTTTTAAAAAATATATAAATATTATATTAAAAATTTTAATATCGCCAGGAGAAAAACATGAAAAAAAAAATAGAATGTATTAATTTAAGCGCTGAATATGCAATTAATTTATCGGAAACTTATGATGATATAGAAAAAATTAGAATAAAATATCTTGGTAAAAAAGGTGAACTTACAGTTTTATTAAAACAAATGGGCTTACTTCCAATTGAAGAACGTCCTTTAGTTGGTCAAAATATTAATAAAGTTAGAAATTCTATAGAAAATTTAATAAAAAAAAAGAGGGAAAAAATAAAAAAAGAGGAATTAATAAAAAAAATATCTCTTGAGAAAATAGATGTAACTCTTCCAGGGAAAAGACGTTG
>CAYJNP010000005.1:0-13904 GCA_964371665.1 uncultured Eubacteriales bacterium
AGAAAATTTTCAAAGATTATTTATAATCAAATATCTAAAAACAAAGAAAACATTAATTTTTATTATGATTCTTTTTGTAGTGAAAATGAAAACATTGAAAACATTCAACAAAAATTCAATAGCTTGTTAAAAAAAAATTTAGAAATAGATTTAAAAATTGGTTCTACAAGTATTGGTCCTCATAGAGATAATATTGAAATTGATATTAATAATAAATCAGCAAGAATTTTTGCATCTCAAGGTCAGCAAAGGTCTGCAGTTTTAGCTTTAAAACTTTCTGAAGCTGAAATTTTAAAAGAATCTATAGGAGAATATCCTGTAGTTTTGTTAGATGACGTAATGAGTGAACTTGATAATAGACGCCAAGATTTTATTTTAGATTCAATTAAAAATTTTCAAGTTTTTATAACATGTTGTGAGCCTTCAACCGTATTAAGATTTTCAAAAGGGAGTAAATTTGAGGTTAAAAACGGAGAAGTTTTATAGATTAAGGAGAGAAAAATGTATTTACATTTAGGAAATAATATATCTATTAAAACAAATAGTATTATAGGTGTTTTTGATTTAGAAAAAGCTACGATAGGAAAAACAACAAAAGATTTTTTAAGATTTAATGAAAAAAAAAAGAGAGTTATAAATATTTCTAAAGAAATACCAAAATCATTTATAGTTTGTGATGAAAACAACGAAATGAATGTATATATAAGCCAGATTTCAACAAATACTTTGTTGAAACGTTCAAACCTTTTGATAGATAAGTTGGAAAGCTAATAAATTTGCAAAGGAAGAATAATTTTGATACAATTAGAATTACCACATTGTCCATATTGTGGGGAAAAACTAAAATTTTTAACAGCATGGATAAATAAAACTAATGGAGAATTTTTATGTGAATGTTGTAATAAAAAATCCAATGTTACATTTGATCGTAAAATTAAAAAAATAGCTTTGATTTGTGTAGTAGTTTCATTTTTGATATTTATATCTATTATGTTTTTAAAAAATGTATATTCTATTTATGGTTCAATTTTAGTTTTATTACCGTTTATATTTTTTTATATTTATGTTCCTTTTTTAATGGAACTTAGAATTATAAAAACTAATAGATCTCAAGTTAGAAAATAAATAATTAGATAGATTTTTAAAGAAAGTATAGGAGGGTTAATATTGGAGAAAACCGATGTAACTTTAGCAGGTGGGGAATATGGTGCTTCTGAAATACAGGTTTTAGAAGGGCTTGAAGCTGTTAGAAAACGCCCAGGAATGTATATAGGTTCAACAGGACCTAGGGGGTTACATCATTTAGTTTACGAAATTGTAGATAATGCTATTGACGAAACATTAGCTGGGCATTGCGATAAAATAACAGTAGAAATCTTAAAAGATAATATTATAAGAGTTCACGATAATGGAAGAGGAATTCCTGTTGGGAATCATCCGAAGATGGGAATACCAGCAGTAACAGTTGTGTTTACAATTCTTCATGCGGGAGGAAAATTTGGAGGAAGTGGATATAAAGTTTCTGGTGGTCTTCATGGTGTGGGTGCATCTGTAGTTAATGCTCTTTCAGAATGGCTTGATGTTGAAGTTTGTAATGGTATTCATAAGTATCATCAAAGATTTGAGAGAGGCAATATAGCGTCTGAACTTAAAATAGTTGGAGATACAAATAAAAAAGGTACTGTTGTAACATTTAAGCCAGATCCGGAAATATTTAAAGAAACTAGTGTATATGAATATGAAATTTTAGAAACAAGATTAAGAGAGCAAGCTTTTTTAAATGCAGGAATAAATATTGATTTAATAGACAGAAGAGACGAAGAAAATAAAAAAATAAATACATATTTTTATGAGGGTGGCTTATCTAGCTTTGTTGAATACATACATAAAAAACGTGCGCTAGGTGTATTGCATAATGATGTTATACATTTTTCTTGTTTAGATTCAAAAGAAGATACCTGTGCTGAAGTTGCTATGCAATACAATGATAGTTACAATGAATTAATTTTATCTTTTGCGAATAATATACATACAACTGATGGAGGAACTCATGAAGAAGGATTTAGAAGAGCCTTAACTCGAGTTATGAATGATTATGCAAGAAAATATAATATATTAAAGGAAAGCGATAAAAATTTTTCAGGAGAGGATTTGAGAGAAGGTTTAACTATTATAATTAGCGTGAAATTAAAAGATGCTCAATTTGAAGGACAAACTAAATCTAAACTTGGGAGTACGAAAATTAGATCTTTAGTTGATAGTTTAATATCAGATAAATTAAGAATGTATTTGGAAGAAAACCCAGCAACAGCCAAATCGATATTTGAAAAAGCTTTGGCAGCATCTAGAGCTAGAGAAGCTGCTAAAAAAGCTAGAGATCTTGTGCGAAGAAAATCTGCACTTGAATCGGCGTCGTTGCCTGGAAAGTTAGCTGATTGTCAATCTAAAAATTCTGAAGAGACAGAGATATATATTGTTGAGGGAGATTCGGCAGGTGGGTCTGCAAAAGGTGGAAGAGATAGAAGGTTTCAAGCTATTTTACCTTTATGGGGTAAAATGCTAAATGTTGAAAAGGCAAGACTTGATAAAGTGTATGGAAATGAAAAATTAACTCCTATTATAACGGCTTTAGGGTGTAGTATAGGTGATGATTTTGAACTTTCAAAACTTAGATATGGAAAAGTTATAATTATGGCTGATGCTGATGTTGATGGTTCTCATATAAGAACTTTATTATTAACTTTTTTCTTTAGATTTATGAAATCTTTAGTTGAAAATGGTCATATCTATATAGCTCAACCGCCTTTATATAGATTAACAAAAGGTAAGAAAAATCATTATTATGCCTTTTCAGATCAACAGAGAGATCAATTAATTAACGAAATAGGAGGATCTCTTGATATTCAAAGATATAAAGGTTTAGGTGAAATGGATTCAGATCAGTTATGGGAAACAACGATGGATCCTGAAACGAGGACTATGGTTAGAGTTTCTTTGGAAGATGCTGAAGCAGCAGATGAGATTTTTACTATACTTATGGGTGATAAGGTTGAACCTAGAAGAAATTTTATAGAAAAAAATGCAAGATATGTACAAAATCTAGATATATAATATTAATAATTATACTTATTGTTTTAAAAAGGAGAAAATTTATGAAAGATCATGATACAAATTCTCAAGATCCTTTGCCCAAAAATCAATATGATAATTTAAAATTAGATAGTGATTTAACATATGAAGAATGTGATGAAAATGAAAATTCGGTTTGGGATGGTTCTGAATCTGAATATATAGAAGATGATGATGCGGCAGAGTATGAAGAAAAATATACTGGTATAAAATTGCATTATTCTTTGAAATCAAATGAAATCTTTGATTGTTTAAGAAAATTTTCTAATTATAAGTTAAAACAAAAAAAAAGTCACATACAAACATCTATACTTATAGTTATAAGTGTGCTATTTTTAGCTACTGGTATTATAAAAAATGATACAAATGCTTATATTTTTTTTGTAGCTTCTATTATACTAATTGCGGTTATTTGGTTGGTGCCAAGAATTATAATAAATTCTCATGCAAAAGAAATTTCAAGAAATAATGAAATGTATGTTGAAATATATCCTGATGAAATTGTTGTTGGAATATGTGGAATAGAAAAAACTATTTTGAATTTAATAAAATGTTTGTGCTGATGCCCCCAAAAGACAATATGATAGTGATACCAATTAGATCAATAGAACCTGATTATCTTACAGATGTAGAAGCAATGTTAATTGCAGGAACGTCTCCAATTAAAGGCGAAAATTAGTATAGAGTTAAAAGTTTAAAGAAGAAGGTGTTTGGTTGGATATTAATGAAAGTATTGATAACAACAAAAATAGAGAAAATAAAGTAATAGATATAGAAATTGGAAGAGAGATGCAAAAATCCTTTTTAGATTATTCGATGTCTGTTATAGTATCTCGAGCTTTGCCTGATGTTAGAGATGGATTAAAACCAGTACATAGACGTATTTTATATACTTTATTTGAAAATAATTTAGGTCCTGATAAAGCTTATAGAAAATGTGCAGATACAGTTGGTTCTGTTTTAGGACGTTACCACCCACATGGAGATAGCTCTGTTTATGATGCTTTAGTTCGTTTAGCTCAAGATTTTTCTACAAGATACGTTTTGGTTGATGGTCATGGAATTTTTGGTTCTGTAGATGGAGATCCTCCTGCTGCTTATCGTTATACTGAATCTAGGATGAGCAAAATTTCAGTTGATATGTTAACAGATATAGACAAAGAAACTGTAGATTTTATGCCGAACTATGATGACAGGTTGAAAGAACCTACGGTGTTACCGTCTAGATATCCGAATTTACTTGTTAATGGTTCAACAGGAATAGCTGTAGGTATGGCAACAAATATTCCTCCGCATAATATGGTTGAAGTTATTGATGGGGTTTGTTGTCTTATAGATAATCCTAATGCTGAACTTTATGAAATTATGGAATATATAAAAGGGCCTGATTTTCCAACAGGAGCATCAATAATGGGATTTTCAGGAATTCGTGCAGCATATGCAACTGGAAGAGGAAAAATTATTGTTAGAGCTAAGGCAGAAATTATTGAAGATAAAAATAGTAGATTTAAAATTATAGTAACAGAACTTCCATATCAAGTAAATAAAGCAAGATTAATTGAAAATATTGCTGATATGGTGAAAGACAAAAAAATCGATGGAATATCTAATATAGATGATCATTCAGATAGAAACGGAATGCATATAGAGATCACATTAAAACGAGATGCATCACCTCAAATTATATTAAATCAATTATATTCTTATTCACAAATGCAAACTACTTTTGGAGTTATAATGCTTGCTATTGTAAATGGTGAACCTAAAGTATTAACTTTAAAAGAAATGATCGAACATTATATAAAGTTTCAAGTTGATGTTGTAACTAGAAGAACAGAATTTGATCTTAAAAAAGCACAGGAAAAAGCACATATTTTAAAAGGGTTACAAATTGCTCTTGATAATATCGATGAAGTAATATCAATACTTAGATCCTCAAAATCTATATTAGAAGGAAAACAAAGATTATCTGATCGATTTGGTTTAGATGAAGTTCAAACTCAAGCAATTATACAAATGCCATTGGGAAGGCTTACAGGACTTGAAAGAGGAAAAATAGATAATGAATTGAAATCTTTGATGGAAAAAATTTCTGAGTTTCAAAATATACTTTCAGATAAAAATAAAATACTTCAAATTGTGAAAGAAGAGATCCAAGCAATAAAAAATAAATATGCCGACGAAAGAAGAACAGAAATTCTTGCAGTTAGTGGAGAAGTTGATATAGAAGATTTAATACCAAAAGAAGATTGCGTTTTAACACTAACTAATTTTGGATATGTAAAAAGACAAAAAATTGATACATATAAAATACAAAAACGTGGAGGACGCGGAATAATAGGGATGAGTCGTAGAGAAGAAGATGTTGCAATGGAAATGTTTGTAACTAATACTCATGATTATATTATGTTCTTTACTAATCTTGGAAGAGTTTACAGATTAAAGTGTTATGAAATTCCAGAAGGATCAAGAACATCAAAAGGAATGAATATTGCTAATTTATTGCCTATTTCTTCAGATGAAAAAATAACCTCTATGATAAAAGTTCCTGAATTTGATGAAGAAAAATATCTTGTAATGGTAACAAAAAAAGGTACAATAAAGAGAACATTATTAAATGATTATAATAGCGCAAGAAAAGGCGGAATAATTGCTATTGATCTTACTAATGGAGACGAGTTAGCATGGGTAATGATGTCTGATGGTAATATGCAAGTTATAGTAGCTACTAAAAAAGGTATGGCAATTAGATTTAAAGAAACTGATGCAAGGCCACTTAGTCGATCAGCAAAAGGTGTTAGAGCTATTAGGCTAAAAGAAGATGACGAAGTTGTTGGGATGGCTGTAGTTTATGCTGGAGGATTGGTTTTAACTGTTTCAGAAACAGGATATGGAAGGCTTTCGAAACTAGAAGATTATAGAGTACAAACAAGAGGTGGAAAAGGATTAACAAATTATCAAGTAAGAAAATATGGTGATGTCGCAGCAATTAGAATAGTAGAATTGAATGAAGATATTATAATGATTTCTTCTGATGGAATAATAATAAGAATAAAAGCTGATTCTATTAGAGAATGTTCTAGGCCATCAAAGGGAGTTAAGGTTATGAAAGTTACCGATGGCAATAAAATTGTAACAATATCAAGAGTACCTCATGAAGAAGAATTAGAAGAATATATAGAAAAAGATGACAAAGAAAACAATGATCAGGAAAATTAAAAATAATGATTAAATTTTCTTTATAAAAAATTAAGTCAGATTTTATACTTTTAAACAGTATAGGGCTGACTTTTTAGCGTGGTTTAAATATTTTTTGAACAATTATAGATTAAATATATTAAAAAATTCAATCTTTATTTAAAGAGGAGATGATATAAATGAATATGATAATAAAATTTATAAATATAATTTTGTGGGATTCAAAAATATTAATGATTTTGTTACTTGGCACAGGAATATGGTTTACCATTCAATTAAAATTTATTCAGTTAAAAGGTTTAAAAGAAGGCATTAAACTAACTTTTAAAGACATATTTTCAAAGAAAAATTACAATACAAATAGAGTATCTTCATTTAAATCTCTAACAACAGCAATAGCTGCGCAAGTTGGAACGGGAAACTTATCTGGAGCAGCAACAGCTATTGCAATTGGGGGTCCGGGTTCGATTTTTTGGATGTGGATTAGCGCATTTTTTGGAATGGCCACAATTTATTCAGAAACATTAATGGCACAAAAATATAAAAAAATATTAGATAAATATACTGTAACGGGAGGACCAGTATATTATATAAAAGCGGCTTATAGAGGAAAATTAGGAAAATTTTTCGCAATAATATTTGCTATATTTATAATATTGGCATTGGGATTTATGGGAAATGCTGTGCAATCTAATTCTGTTTCAATGGCATTTAATAAAGCTTTTGGAGTTAACCAAATTGTTACAGGTAGTGTTTTAGCAATATTGTCGTTTTTTGTATTTTCAGGTGGTATTAATAGAATAATGAAAGCTACAGTATCTATTGTTCCTATAATGGCATTATTTTATATTATTGGTTCTTTAATTGTTATTTTAGTAAATTATAAAAATATTATTTTAGCTTTTCAAGAAATTTTTATAGGGGCATTTTTTCCTCGAGCAATTGCAGGTGGTGTAATTGGTGCTACATTTCAAAAAGCTATAGGCAAAGGAATTTCTCGAGGGTTATTTTCAAATGAAGCTGGTATGGGTTCTACACCACATGCTCATGCAATTGCAAAAGTTAATCATCCGTCTCAACAAGGTTTTGTTGCGATGATAGGTGTGTTTATTGATACTTTTATAATTTTAAACTTAACAGCACTTGTTATTCTTACAACTAGATCTGTAACTCCTGATGGATCTGTGATTGGAACAGAATTAACACAACTAGGATTTTCTTATGTATTTGGAGACTTTGGTAATATTTTTATTGCAGTGTGCATGTTTTTCTTTTCTTTTTCAACAATTATAGGATGGTATTTTTTTGGTAGAGCAAATATTCAATATTTATTTGGCAAAAAATTTATTAAAATATATTCTGCAATCGTGTGCTTTTGTGTGCTGCTAGGAGCTTTTGGTGAAGTAGATATAATTTGGGATGCATCAGATATGTTTAATGGATTAATGATTATTCCAAACTTATTGTCTTTATTAGCTTTAACTAAAGAGATAAAAAAACTAAATAAAGGCTATTTTATTAAAAATTTTAATTTATAAATTTTTTAATAAAATAAAAATATTAATTATTAAAGGAGAAAAAATGTTAAAAGATATCGAAATTGCCAACACAACTAATATATTGCCTATTGAAAATATAGCAAAAGAAATAGGTGTATTAAAAAATGAAATTGAGTTTTATGGTAAATATAAAGCAAAGATAATTGATAATTTATATAATAGATTTAAAGATAAAAAAAATGGAAAGCTTATTCTTGTAACATCAATAAATCCAACACCTGCAGGGGAAGGAAAAACTACCGTTACAATAGGACTTGCTCAATCTATGAAAAAAATCGGATTAAATACTATTATAGCCCTTAGAGAGCCTTCATTAGGCCCTGTTTTTGGAATTAAAGGGGGAGCAACAGGAGGGGGATATTCACAAGTTTTACCAATGGAAGATATAAATCTTCATTTTACTGGAGATATACACGCGGTAACTTCAGCTAATAATCTTCTTTGTGCTATGATAGATAATCATATACAACAAGGAAATATATTAAGAATAGATCCTAGAAGAATACTTATAAAAAGATGTTTAGATATAAATGACAGAGTATTACGTAATATAAATATAGGATTAGGTGGAAAAGCTAATGGAATTCCTCGTGAAGATCATTTTATAATTGCGGTTGCTAGTGAAGTAATGGCTATTTTATGTTTGTCAGAAAATATTAACGATCTCAAAAAACGCTTAGGGAATATATTAATAGGATATACATATGAAGATAAACCAATTTTTGCATATCAATTAAGAGTTAATGGTGCCATGGCTGTGTTGCTGAAAGATGCTATTAAGCCTAATTTAGTTCAAACAATAGAAGGAACCCCTGCGATTATGCATGGAGGGCCATTTGCAAATATTGCGCATGGTTGCAATTCTATTAGAGCTACATATCTTGCGTTAAAATTATCAGATTATTGTATAACAGAAGCAGGATTTGGGTCTGATTTAGGTGCTGAAAAATTTTTTGATATAAAATGTAGAGTAGCAAGATTGAATCCATCTGCAGTTGTTATTGTTGCTACTACTAGAGCTTTAAAATACAATGGTGGAGTTAAAAAGGAAAATCTTAATAAAGAGGACATTGTTGCTATAAAAGAGGGTATTGGAAATTTAGAAGCTCATATAGATAATATTAGAAAATATGGTGTTCCTATAGTAGTAGCTATTAATAAATTTTGTAGCGATACAAAACAAGAAATTGATTTTATTAAAGAATTTTGTCGAAAACAAAATGTAGGTGTATCTGTTTGTGAAGTTTTTGAAAAAGGAGGAAACGGCGGAATTGAACTTGCAGAACAAGTTTTAAAAGCTAGTGAAAAAAAATCTAAATTTAAGCCCATATATGAAAAATATCTTTCTATAAAAGAGAAGGTAAATATAATTGCAACAGAAATTTATGGAGCAAATAAAGTTAGCTATACATCTAAGGCTGAAAATTCAATTATACAAATAGAAAATTTGTCTAAAAATATGCCTATATGTATAGCTAAAACACCGTATTCATTGTCTGATAATCCTAAAAAATTAGGCAGACCTAAGGGCTTTGAAATAACTGTGAAAGATGTTTCTATATCTAATGGAGCGGGTTTTGTTGTTATATATATAGGAGATATAATGACAATGCCAGGACTTCCAAAATGTCCTAACGCAGAAAATATAGATATTGATAATGAATTAAATATATTGGGAATATTTTAGGTGATAAAATTGTTAATATTCAAAACAAATTCTGTTGATGAAACAGAAAAACTAGGATACAATTTAGCAAAAAAAATTAACTCGAATAAAATCATAGCACTATTTGGAGATATGGGAGCGGGCAAAACGGCTTTTGTAAGGGGATTTGCTAGATACTTAGGTGTTGAAAATGAAGTTTCAAGCCCAACTTTTGCGATTGTTCATGAATATAATGGAGATTTTAATGTTTATCATTTTGATATGTATAGAGTGAATACAATTGATGATTTATATTCTACTGGATTTTTTGAATATATAGATAAAGGGATTTTAATAATTGAATGGAGCGAAAATATTGAAAATATTATACCTGACTATGCAATAAAAATAAGAATAAGTAAAAATTTTAAAAATGAAAATATAAGGGAAATATTTATTGAGGGGATAGAGGAAATTTGAAAATATTAGCTTTAGAGTCATCTTCAACTATGGCATCTGTAGCAGTTATTGAGAACAAATGTTTGTTAGGTAATTTTTATATAAATACAAAACTTACTCATAGCGAAACTTTAATACCAATGGTAGAATCTTTACTAAAAAACACAAAAATTAATATAAAAGATATAGATATTTTCTCTGTTGCTGTTGGCCCAGGTTCATTTACTGGAATTAGAATAGGGGTTTGTGCAATAAAAGGAATGGCGATGGCACTAAATAAGCCTTGTATAGCAGTGTCTACACTAGAAGCAATGGCATATAATTTACATCAAACAGAAGATTCTTTTATTTGTTGTGCTGTTATGGATGCAAGGTGTAATCAAGTATATAATTCATTATTTGAGATTTCTTGTGAAAAAATAATAAGATTATCAAATGATAGAGCTATTAGTATAATTGATTTAGAGAAAGAATTAAAAAATTATTATTTTGATAAAAACATTAAATTAGTTGGAGATGGTTGTGATATATGTTATAATAATCTCGATAAAAATTTTTTAAATTTAAAGTTATTACCATTACATTTGATGTATCAAAATGCGGTTGGAGTGGCATTAGCTTCATTAAAAATGATAAATAATGTTGTTAATGCTGAAGATTTGGTGCCAAATTACTTAAGACCTTCTCAAGCTGAAAGAGAACTTAAAAAAATAAAAAAATCTTAAAAAGGAGGTAAGGTATATATATTTAAAAATGTATTACCGAAATATATGGTAGCTATAGGTTCTGATCATGGTGGTTTTGAATTAAAAGAAGCTATTAAAAAATATTTAGAAAAACAAAATATACGATATAAAGATTTTGGAACAAATAGTAATGAATCAGTAAATTACGCACCTATTGCTTTAAAAGTAGGAAAATCGATTATAAATTATGAATGTGAAAAAGGGATACTTTGTTGTGGAACAGGAATTGGAATATCAATAGCAGCGAACAAAATAAAAGGAATTAGAGCAGCTGTTTGTACTAATGAATTTTGTGCTGAGATGACAAGACGTCATAATGATTCTAATATACTTTGTATGGGTGGAAGAGTTATAAATATTGATATGGCATTAAAATTAACAAAAATATTTTTAAATACAGAATTTGACGCAGGAAGGCATAAAGAGCGTATTGGCCAAATTTCACAAATAGAAAATAATGATTTACTTAAAGAAGGTTGGTAAAATGGAAAAACAAATATTTATGATGGATCATCCTTTAATTCAGCACAAATTAACTTTGTTGAGAGATAAAAATACGGGTTCAAAAGAATTTCGTGAAATTGTTGGAGAAATAGCAATGCTTATGTGTTATGAAGCAACTAGAGATTTATCTCTTAAGGAAATCGAAATAGAAACTCCAGTTGATATTGCTAAAACCTATGTTTTAGCAGGAAGAAAATTAGCATTTGTTCCAATTTTAAGAGCGGGGATAGGAATGGTAGATGGAGTAATGAATTTGGTTCCTGCAGCAAAAGTTGGACATATTGGGTTATATAGAGATCCTGAGACGCTAGAACCTGTAGAATATTATAGTAAACTTCCTTCGGATATAAAAGATAGAAATGTGATAGTGCTTGATCCTATGCTTGCAACAGGCGGCTCTGCTATAGATGCAATAAATATAATAAAAAAAATTAAACCTAAAAGCATTAAATTCATGTGTATTATAGCAGCTCCGGAAGGAATGAAAGAATTAATAAAACAACATCCAGATATTAAAATTTATTGTGCTGCTATGGATGAAAAATTAAATGACGAAGGCTATATAGTTCCAGGTCTTGGTGATGCGGGAGATAGGATTTTTGGAACAAAATAATTTTTAATAATATGTATAATTAAAAACCACCGGATTTTAATATACCGGTGGTTTTTTACATGGTATTAAAATTTATTATAAATTACTTTGCAGTTGTATATTTTTAGAACGTGATTTATTTATAATGTCTTGAATTTTTTTTTCTAATTCTACAATAGCAAATATTGATAAAGATAACACTAAGACTATAAACCATTGTAAAAAATTAAGAGGGACCGTTTTAAATATTTCAGATATAGAAGGAAAAGAAACAACAGATACTTGTAGTATAAAACAAATTATAAAAGATAAAGTCATTTTAGGATTACTAAGTATGCCGATTTTAAAAAGAGATTTTTCAGATCTAATATTAAAAGCATGGACTAATTGGCAAAGACTTAAAACGCAAAACGACATAGTTCTTCCAATAATAGGATCTAATGAATTATCAAAAAAATTATATCCAATAATAAATGCTAATAAAGATAATGCTCCAACTAAACTTCCTTCAATGAATATATTATATATTATACTTCCAGAAAACATGCTTGTTTTAGGGTCAATAGGTTTTTGTTTCATAATATCAGAATCAATAGGCTCTACTCCCAAAGAGAGAGCAGGCAGAGAATCTGTAACTAAATTAACCCATAATAGTTGTATTGCTAATAGTGGGGATGGTAAATTCATTAGGAAAGCGACTAAAACAGTAATGATTTCACCAATATTAGTTGAAACTAAAAAATGAATGGATTTTTTTATATTTTGGAAAATACCTCTACCTTGCTTTATTGCTTCTATAATAGTAGAAAAATTATCATCAGTAAGTATCATATCAGAAGCTTCTTTTGCAACATCTGTTCCAGATAATCCCATTGAACACCCTATATTAGCCGCTTTTAATGCAGGAGCATCATTAACTCCATCTCCTGTCATGGCAACAACTTTGTTTATACCCTGAAAAGCCTTAACAATTCTAACTTTATGTTCAGGCGATACCCTTGCAAATACAGAATAAGAATCTATGTTTTTTTCCAAACTAGCTTGGCTCATATCTTCAAGTTCCTTACCAGTGATAGAAAGATCATTATTTTTTAAAATACCCAAATCTCTTCCAATAGCAGAAGCAGTTATAACATGATCTCCAGTTATCATAACAGGTTTTATCCCAGCATTAATACATTCTTTAACAGCATATTTAACTTGAGGACGAGGTGGGTCAATCATTCCAATTAGCCCAACAAAACAAAGATCTTTTTCAGCATCTAAAACATTTTGTGGAATATAATCTAGATCCTTATAAGCTACAGCTAAAACTCTAAGAGCATTTGAAGCCATATCGTAGTTTTGATTTTCAATACATTTAATAATTGAATTATTTATATATTTAGGATTATTATCTAAATAATAAGATTTACAAAAATTTAACAATACATCAGGAGCACCTTTAGTTATAATTCTATAATTATTAGGTCCTATTTTATGTATGGTTGTCATTAATTTTCTTTTAGAATCAAAACTAAATTCAGATACTTTAGGAAATTCTTTATCTATTTCATATTTAAGTTTACCAAGTTTTGCGCAAGCCAAAACAATAGCTTTTTCAGTAGGTTCTCCATTAGCAATAAAATTACCATCCTTTTTTTCAATAGAAGAATTATTACAAAGAGATGCTAACATAAGTGTATTTATAGAATGTTGGGAATTTATATCTATATATTGATTATATAAACTTATTTTAGTAACTGTCATTTTATTTTGTGTTAAAGTGCCTGTTTTATCAGAGCAAATAATACTTGCGCTTCCTAATGTTTCAACAGCTGGCAGCTTTCTAATTATACTATTATGAATAGCCATTTTTTTAACTCCCATGGCCAAAACAATAGTTACAACAGCTGGTAATCCTTCAGGAATAGCAGCGACAGCAAGGCTAATAGCGATCATAAACATTTCAATGGGATTAATATTTTGTATTAGGCCTAATCCAAAAATAGCAATGCAGATTACAATTACTCCAATACCCAAAGCCTTACTTATTTGTGATAATTTTTTTTGAAGAGGGGTATCAGGAGCAT
>CAYJNP010000006.1:0-13575 GCA_964371665.1 uncultured Eubacteriales bacterium
AATGTTGTATATTTTTTTAAACATGGGAAGTTTGGATCTTAAAAATTCACAACCATTACTTCCTACTACATCGCCTATTGCTAATATATTCACAAATTTTCTCCTTAATATATCATTTTAAAAGGGAACAGAAAAACTGTTCCCTAATTTTTAAAATTGCTATTTTGCATAATCAATGGTTCTACTTTCTCTAATCATATTTATTTTAATTTGTCCAGGATATTCAAGGTCAGATTCTATTTTTTTACAAATATCCCTTGCTAATGGAATCATTAAATCATCACTAATAATATTTGGTTTTATCATAACGCGAATTTCTCTTCCAGCTTGTATAGCAAAACATTTTTCTACTCCTTCGAAAGAAGATGTTACTACTTCCAACTTTTGAAGCCGTTTTATATAATTTTCTAAATTTTCTCGTCGTGCACCAGGTCTAGCTGCAGAAATAGCATCAGCTGCTTGAACTATACATGCATCGATAGTTTTTGCTTCAATATCTCCATGGTGTGCATGTATTGCATGAACTACTGATTTATTTTCTTTATATTTTTGAGATAATTCCACTCCTATGTCAACATGTGACCCTTCAACTTCATGATCAACAGATTTTCCAATATCATGTAACAAACCTGCTCTTTTCGCCAACAAAGGATTAATTCCTAGCTCAGAACACATAATACCAGAAAGATACGAAACTTCTAATGAATGATTTAATACATTTTGTCCATAACTTGTTCTGTATTTAAGCCTTCCTAATAAAATTATAAGTTCGGGGTGTACTCCATTAATACCAGCTTCAATAATGGCTCTTTGTCCCTCAGATTTTATTGTATCATCTACCTCTTTTTGAGCTTTTTTAATCATCTCTTCTATTTTAGCAGGGTGAATTCTACCGTCAGATATTAATTTTTCAATAGCTATCCTTGCCACTTCTCGTCTTACAGGGTCAAAGCTCGAAAGAGTTAATGCCTCAGGAGTATCATCAATGATTAAATCAACCCCAGTTAAGGTTTCTATAGATCTTATATTTCTTCCTTCTCTTCCTATTATTCTTCCTTTCATATCATCGCTTGGCAAATGAACAACTGAAATTGTAGCTTCTGAAACATGGTCAGCAGCGCAACGCTGTATTGCTAAAGAAATAATTTTTTTAGCTTTTGCATCACATTCTTCTTTGGTCTGTTGCTCGATATCTATAATTTTTTTAGCCTTTTCATGAACCAATTCATTTTCTAGATTTTTTAAAAGATATTCTTTTGCTTGATTTTGTGAAAATTTAGATATTTTTTCTAATGTTTCAAATTGGTCCTTTCTTGATATTTCTATTTCTTGCATTTTTTTTTCAATATCTTTTAATTTTTTGCTTATTGTATCTTCTTTTTTTTCTAAGTTATCAATTTTTTTGTCTAAAGATTCTTCCTTTTGTTGTAGCCTTTTTTCCTGACGTTGGATATCCTTTCTTCTATCTGCTAATTCGATTTCAACATCTGATCTATATTTATGAATTTGCTCTTTGCCTTCCAATATGGCTTCTTTTTTTGCGGAATCAGAAAATTTTATGGCATCATTAATTATTTTTTTAGATTCTTGTTCAGCAGATCCAATTTCTGATTCATATTTATTTTTCCTATAAATACTACCTAAAACGAAACCTAGTACGCCTAATGATATTCCTATACATATTGAAAATATAATAGTTAACCATAATTCCATATTAGCACCTCCTTATTTTTATTTTAAGTTTGTCTTTTTAAAAACTAATAAATAAGAAAGCTTTTAATAAAATTTTTATTAAATTATTTTAAAATACTCTTTAAAATTATCTTATCTGATTAATGTTAAATATATATATTAACTCAAAATTATTTTTTAAATTTATTAACCAATATTAAAAGCCAACTTATCATTTTAAAATCTAAATATCAACTAATATTGTATTATGAGTTATAATGTTATGTCAAGCAAAATACGATTGATTTATTTTACATTGACCATATTCTAGTTAGGATGTTATCATAAATTATTAATATAATATAATTATGTTTTATTTACTAAATTTGGGAGGTTAAATTATTATGCAAAGTAGAAAGTTAGATAGAATAACAGAAGATATAAAAAGAGAAATTACTGCGATATTAAGAAAACTTAAAGATCCTAGGATACAAAATTCATTAATAAGCGTAGTAAGAGTCAATGTAAGCAATGATTTATCTATTTGCAAAGTCTATGTGAGTTCGATTGAAGGAATAGCTAAAACTAATGCAGCTATAAAAGGGTTAAAATCTGCTTCTGGATATATACGACGTGAAGTGGGAAATAATTTGGAAATAAGGCATATTCCTATGTTAGAGTTTATTGGAACAGATGCTATAGAATACAGTGCAAATATTTCTAAAATTTTAAATGATTTGAATTTAGAGGATATTAAAAATGATAAGTCTGTGTGAAATTTGTGATATTTTAAAAAACAATGATTTTTTTACAATACTAATGCATCAATCTCCTGATGGAGATACAGTAGGTTCAGCATATGCTCTTTGTAGAGCTTTACAAAAACATGGGAAACACGCTAAAGTATTATGTAGCGATAAAATATCAGACAAGTTTGATTATATTAAGAAAAGTGTAGTATCTGAAATTTTTGCTGATAATTTTATAATAAGTGTAGATATATCAGATACAAAGCTTTTAGGAGAAAATTTATCTCATTATTCAAACAAAATAAATTTATGTATAGATCATCATAGTTCAAATGTTGGGTATGCAGAGAATAATTTTGTTAATTCAAGAGCATCTGCTACATGTGAAATTATATTTGAATTAATAAAATTAATGAATATAGAGATCGATAAACAAATTGCAGATTCTATTTATACAGGGATTTCAACTGATACTGGTTGTTTTAAATATTCAAATGTAACTTTTAAAACTCATTTGATAGCGGCTGAATTGTTAGAAATAGGGTCGAAAAGCGCTTATATAAATCGAATAATGTTTGATACAAAAACAAAGCAAAGGTTAAAACTAGAAAAATTAGTAATGGAAACGTTAGAATTTTATTGTAAAGATAAATGTGCGGTTATAAATTTAACTAATGATATGTTAGAAAAATGCGATTATAAAGAAGAAGATACAGATGGAATATCTTCAATTCCTAAAAGGATTAGTGGAGTTGAAGTGGGGGTAACTATTATTGAAAAAGAAACCAATAGTTTTAAGGTATCAATTAGAACAGATGGAAATATAAATGCATCAAATATTTGTTTTAAATTTGGAGGAGGAGGGCATAGAGCAGCAGGTGGATGCAAAATAAATGGGGAATTTCCAAAAGTAAAACAAAAAATAATAAAGGCTGTTTTTGAGGAATTGGGAAATAATAATGATTAATGGAATAATAATTATAGACAAGCCTAAGGGATATACATCGTTTGATATTATAGCTATTATGAGGAAAATCCTAAATATTAAAAAAATTGGTCATGCAGGGACATTAGATCCAATGGCAACTGGGGTTTTACCAATTTTAATTGGAAGTGCAACAAAAGCTCAAGATTTATTTCTAGATAGTAACAAAGAATATATTGCTGAATTTCAACTAGGGATTACAACAGATACTTTAGATATAACAGGAAATATTTTAAATACTTGTGATTTTAAAGTTACTCAGGCTGATATTAAGTTAGTAACAGATGTATTTAAAGGGCATATAAAACAAAAGCCGCCTATGTACTCAGCAATAAAAAAAGATGGCAAAAAATTATATGAATTTGCACGTAAAGGGATAGAGATTGAAAGAAAAGAAAGAGATATATTTATTAAAAAGTTAGATATTTTAGATTTTAATAAAACAAGTGGAAAAGGAACAATAAAAGTATTGTGTTCAAAAGGGACATATATTAGGAGTCTTTGTGATGATATAGGAAACAGATTAGGATGTGGAGCGGTTTTATCTAACTTAAGAAGAACTAAAGCTTGTGGTTTTGATGTATCTGAGGCTGTTACTATAGAAGATGTTAAAGAAAATTTCAAATGTGAAAAATGGAATAGGAATATAATTGGGATAGATAAAATTTTTTATTTGTATAAATCGATAAAAATTTCCCAAGCACAGTCGATTAGATTTAAAAATGGTGGATGTTTAGATTTATTTAGAACTAATATAAATAAAAATTTTATAGATAATGAAATTTATAGAATATATAATGAAAACCAAATTTTTTTAGGGTTAGGAAAAATATCAGAGAAAGAGCGTAAGATGATTATTTATAAGCTTTTTTAAAAGGAGGAGACCTTTTTGAATAATGGAAATTTTAAATTTAAATGATATATCAAAATTACCTGCGTCAGTAGCGTTGGGATATTTTGATGGTGTTCATTTAGGGCATCAGGAAGTTATTAATAAAACTATAAATGGAGCTAATAATAGCAATTATATATCTACGATATTTACTTTTTTAAATATTCCGTTTGTAAAAATTAAAAATCATAAAAAAAATTATGAGTTAATGAATATTAATGAAAAAATAAATATATTTAAAAATTTAGGAATTCAAAGGCTTTACTTTGTAGATTTTAAAAAAATAATAAATTTTTCACCTAGATATTTCATAGAAGAAATATTAATTAAAATATTAAATGCAAAAGAAGTTTATTGTGGGACTAATTATACATTTGGAAAAAATGGCGAAGGTAATACAGATATTTTAAGATTGTTATGTGATGAAAACAAAATAAAGCTTTGTGTTGTTGAGCCAATGTTTTTTAAAAAAGAAGTTATAAGTTCAACTAAAATAAGAGAGGCTTTATTAAAAGGCGATATGGATTTGGTTAAAAGTTTGATGGGAAGATATTATCAATATTATCTAGAAGTTATTAGAGGAAATGGAATAGGAAAAAAAATTGGAATACCAACTATTAACCAAAATTTTTTTAAAAATTTTGTTGTTCCAAAATTTGGAGTATATGCTTCTATAACTTTTATTAATAATAAGAAATATTATTCTGTTACTAATATTGGTGTTAAGCCAACAGTTGGCTCGGAATATCCATTATCGGAAACTTGGGTACCTAAATACAAAGGAGACGATCTATATTTTAAAAGAATTAAAGTTCAGCTTATAAAATATATTAGAAATGAGAAGAAATTTAATAACTTAGAAGAGCTAAAAATAGCAATAAATAAAGATGCTGAAAATGCTAAATACATATTGAATAAAATAAAATTAATTTGAAGATACTATATTTTGAAAATATGTTTTTAGGAGGGGCTATTTTGAAAAAAAAGGTAAAAGATATAATGAGTAGCAATGTTATAGCAGTATTGCCGAGTGATACTACAGCTGAAGCTGCAAAACTTATGGAAGAAAATAATATTGGAGCTGTACCGGTTGTATCAGCAGGAGAGATTAAGGGAATTATTACAGATAGAGATATTGTATTAAGATGTGTTTCAAAAAATAAAAAAGCTGAAGATGTAAAGGTATCTGATATAATGTCGAAAGAAGTAACTTATATTACTCCAAATCATAGTATTTACGATGCAATTGATATGATGTCTAACGAACAAGTTAAAAGATTACCCGTAATAAAGGAAGGTTATATCGATGGAATTATTACTCTTGGAGATATAGCACAGATTAACACAAGTATGGAAATTGCAGAGGCTATATCTGAAATTAGTAAATCATGAAACATAAACATTTTTTCGTAATATTTTTTACAATTAAATTAGTTAATATTAAAAACAAGGGAATTTTTTATTATATAAAAAGTTTCCTTGTAAATTTTATGTTTTAATTTTTAAAAATATATAAATTATGTAATATAAAAATTTATTAATTAATATTATACATAAAAAACAAATTATTTTTATATTACTAATTTTTTGTTTGATTAAGAAAATTCTAAAACTCTATATTTTATTGATTAATAGTTTTTAAAATGCTATAATTACACGAATTATATATTCCTTTTTAGGTAAACTATTTTAAAAAAGGAGTGTATAAATTATAATGAATAGCTTAAATTCAAAGAAGAACAATGAAAATCACGATTCAAATCCTTCTGAATATAAACCAGGTAGTCCAGAACAAAGCGAACAAATATCAAAAACGGGCTCTGTTATAACTGGAAACAATAAATATAATATATTTTGTCTTACAATTATAGGACAAATAGAAGGGCACTATATTTTAACCGACCAAAGCAAAACCACTAAGTATGAACATGTGATTCCTCAGTTAGTCTCTATTGAAGAACAACAAGAGATAGATGGTTTGTTGATATTGCTTAATACTGTAGGTGGAGATGTTGAAGCAGGTCTTGCTATTGCTGAATTGGTTGCTGGGATGAAAAAGCCTACAGTTTCAATGGTTCTTGGTGGTGGACATTCGATAGGGGTGCCTTTAGCGGTAGCTACAGATAAATCTTTTATTGTGGAATCTGCTACTATGACTATTCATCCTGTGAGAATGACAGGGCTAATGTTAGGTGTTCCCCAAACATTTGAATATTTTCAAAGGATGCAAAAACGAATTACTAATTTTGTATCAAAAAATTCAAAAATTTCTGAAAAAAGATTTTATTCTCTCGCAATGAATACTAATGAATTAGTTATGGATGTTGGTACGGTGTTAGATGGAAAAGATGCTGTTAAGGAAGGATTAATAGATTCTTTGGGGAATTTGTCTGATGCTTTAGAAACACTTTATAAGTTAATAGAAAAAAATAAAAAAGTTAAATAAATTTAATCCGAAAATTTTATATTTTCGGAATTACATAAATATTTTAAACCTAAATAAATTTGGAGGAACTATATGACTATATTTCAAGCAATTATTCAAGGGATTGTTCAGGGATTAACAGAATTTTTACCTGTATCTAGCAGTGGACATTTAGCTTTATCGCAGCATATTTTAGGAGTGAAAGGCAACAATTTATTTTTAAATGTTATGCTTCATTTAGGAACTTTAATTGCTGTTTTGATTGTATATTACGAGTTGGTAGTTAAACTTATAAAAGCTTTTTTTTCTCTGATTGGAGATGTTTTTAATAGGAATTTTAAGTTTAATAAATTAGATCATGATAAAAGTTTAGTTTTAATGTTAATAATTGGATTACTTCCTTTATTTTTATTATTTGTACCGATACCTGGAATGAATATGTCAGTTAAAGATTTATCTGAAAAATGGTCTAATGAAGGGAACTTATTAATAGTTGGGTTATCTTTAATGGCTACAAGTATTTTATTATTATTGGGAATAGTTTTTAATAAAAAAATTTCTAAAAAATATAATAAGAACAAAAATAGAATTATAAAAGATATGGGGCGAAAATATTTTAATCCGATTGATTCCATATTAGTTGGGACCACACAGTTTTTAGCTGCTGTTTTTCCTGGGTTATCGAGATCTGGTTCAACGTTATCTGTTGGTCTAATGAGAGGAATAAGCAGACAAACTGCACTCGACTATTCATTTGTTTTAGGAATTCCTTCTATATTAGCAGCTGCTATGTTAGAATTTAAAGATGTTGTGAAAAATGATAGTTTTGATTTAGATATAGCAACTGTTATTATAGGTGTTGTAGTATCGGCATTTGTAGGATTTTTAGCTATTAAATTGTTTAAATGGTTGCTTGCTACTAATAAAATTTGGGTATTTATTTTATATACATTAGTAGTAGGAATAGCTACTATTGTTGTATATTTTATTGAAGTTACAAAAAATGTTAATATTTTTACAGGAATATCTCTTTAAATAAAATTTGCAAGGTGATAATTTATGCCTAATAAAAAAATTAGTTCTAAATCTAGATCTACAAATAATATTAAAAAAAAAAATGATTCAGTTTTTTGTAAAAAATACAATAAAAACAAAAAAAAACCTCATTTAATTGATTACAATAAGTCACATAATCAAACTATTGCGATTTTATTGTTTTCATTTTCTATAATATTTTTATTTTTAGTTTTAATAAAAGGAGAGAATATTTGGAAATCAATACATATGTTTTTATGGGGGATTTTTGGAGTTACTTCAATTTTATGTCCGTTTGTTTTAATTTATATATCGATAATAACTTCAAGAGAGAGAACTAATACTAGTATTAGTTCAAAAATATGTTTATCGGTGGTTTTTATTATACTTGTTTGTACAATTTTTTATGTATTTAGAAAGCACGATAAAAATAGCGAATATTTGTATTGGCATCAATTATTAAATTTATATAATATAGGATCTAATATTAATATGAGCATTGTTTCTAGGGGAGCAGGATTATTTAGTGGACTAATAGGGATTCCATTAGTAGTATTATTAGGAACCACAGGAGCTAGAATTGTAATAATAGTTTTATTTTTTGTAGATATAATGTTATTAACAGAAACTACTATTGTTGATTTATTTAAAGTGTTTAAAAAATCTTCAAAATATCAATATGAATTAATAAATTCACAAAAAAATAGTTCAAATTCTATTGATAATAATTTTGTTGATATAGAAAAGAAACAAATTAAATTGAGAAGATCTAAAACTAAAATAGATATTCCTATTGATCATATGCCAAATCATCCGGTGCAATCTCCGATAATACAAGCTGATAAATTGGAAGAAAAAAGAATTAAAAAAATAAAAAATATTTTATCTAACGATAAAGAATCAAATTCTTTATCTAGTGTAACAGAGGCTTTCTTAGAAAAAAATCTTTCAAAAAATTTCCATTCAGAAATAGAAAATTTACATATTAAATCCTCAGAAACTTGTATAGATGGTGGGTATAAATTTCCTGCGGTTAATTTACTAGAAAAATCGCAAAATTTGAAGCAGGATGATATTCAAAAAGAGTTATTGTCTAGTGGACATATGCTGGTGGAAACTTTAAATAATTTTAATGTTTCAACAAAAATAGTTGATATAAGCAGGGGCCCTGCAGTTACTAGGTATGAGCTTCAACCTGCAGCAGGGGTTAAAATTAGTAAAATAACAAATCTTTCTGATGATATATCTTTAAATTTAGCTACAGCAGGAGTACGCATAGAAGCACCTATTCCTGGAAAAGCTGCTGTTGGAGTTGAAGTTCCTAATAAAATTATTAATATTGTTAGAATGAGAGAGCTTTTAGGATCGAATGAATTTTTTGAATCAAAAAGCAAGCTTACAGTTGTTTTAGGAAAGGACATTGCCGGAAACGTTAGTATGGCTGATCTTTCTAAAATGCCTCATTTGTTAATAGCGGGGTCAACAGGAGCTGGTAAATCTGTTTGCATAAATTCGTTTATAATTAGTCTTTTATATAAAGCATCTCCTGGCGAAGTAAGGCTACTCATGATAGACCCTAAAGTTGTTGAACTAGGAATTTATAATGGGATTCCTCATCTTTTAGTACCTGTTGTAACTGATCCTAGAAAAGCTGCAGGATCTTTAAATTGGGCAGTTAATGAAATGCTAAAAAGATATAAGATATTTGCTGAAAATAATGTTAGAGATCTAATATCATATAATAAAAAGATTATGAAATCTAAAAAAAATGCTAATAAGTGTTTTGATAAAGAAGGTAATGAATTAGAAATTATGCCTCAGATTGTTATAATTATAGATGAACTTGCAGATTTAATGATGGCTGCTCCTAGTGAAGTTGAAGATTCGATATGCCGATTAGCACAAATGGCACGAGCTGCTGGGATGCATTTAGTTATTGCTACTCAGCGCCCATCAGTTGATGTTATAACAGGAATTATAAAGGCAAATATTCCAAGTAGAGTTGCTTTAGCTGTTTCATCTCAAATTGATTCTAGAACTATTTTGGATATGGCTGGAGCAGAGAAACTCCTTGGAAGAGGCGATATGTTGTTTTCTCCAGTAGGCTCTCAAAAACCTATACGTATTCAAGGATGTTATGTATCAGATAAAGAGATTACCTCTGTTATAGAATTTATAAAACACGAAGGCAAAACAGAATATGATGAAAAAGTTATAGAAGAAATCGAAAAAAATGCTGTTTTAAATAAAGAAACAAAGAGTTCTAAAGATATTGAAAATAAAGATCCTATGTTAGACGAAGCTATAAAATGTGTAGTTGAAGGAGGACAAGCTTCAACCTCATTGCTTCAAAGAAGATTAAGGCTAGGCTATGCTAGAGCTGGAAGGCTAATTGATGAAATGGAACAGATGGGAATAGTTGGCCCTTATGAAGGATCTAAGCCACGTCAGGTTTTAATGAGTTGTCAACAACTTTTAGAGATGAATATGAGAAAAGGTGATGGATGAGCTTAAATGAAAAGAAAAAACAAATCTATAATTTTAGGAATTAGTTTTTTTGTTATAGCTTTATCTTTTATTATACATTATACTAATTTTGAAAATATACCTAATTGGAATCAAATTAATAGTTTTTTTAATATCGATACTAATGTTCCTATTGAGGATTACAAAAATTATAGTATGTCTATGCATATAATAGACGTTGGAAAAGCAGATGCCATATATATAAAAGCAAATGATAAGAATATTTTAATAGATGCAGGAGAAACAGATACTAAAGATGTTGTATTAAAATATTTAAAACATTTTAGTATCGAAAAATTTGATTTAATAATATTAACACATCAACATAAAGACCATATGGGAGCTATGCCTGAAATTATTAATAAATATAAAATAGATAAATTTATGATGCCGCAATTACCTGAAAATTTAGTTCCTACAACAAAAACATATAAATCGGTTTTAAATAGTTTGAATGATCATAAAGTTTTTGTGGAGTTACCTGAAGTTGGAAAAGAATTAAATATTGGAAAACTAAATATTAAAATTTTAGGGCCAAGTAAAATATACGATAATATCAATAATAATTCTATTGTTTTAAAATTAACATATGAAAATGATTCTTTTTTAATGATGGGAGATGCAGAAAAAGAATCTGAAAAAGATATATTAAATTTATTAGTCGATATAAAATCTAAAGTTTTAAAAGTAGGACATCATGGAAGCAAAACTTCGACTACTTATGAATTTTTAAATAAGGTTAATCCTGAATATGCAGTGATATCTGTAGGACCAGATGCAAATAATTTGCCAAAGGATGCTATTATTAACAATTTAAATAAAAATAATATAAAAACATACCGCACCGATAAAGACGGTACGGTAGTTGTAATGACTAATGGAAATGGAATTAATATTGGTAAGTTTTAAGTTTATAAAAAGAAAAATCTAAAAAATAAATCAAGACCACATATTTTTTAATTTATCAAAAAAACCTTTGCGTTTTTGATAATTTTTATCTTCGGTTGAATCATCAAACTCTTTTAAAATATTTTTTTGATTTTGCGATAAATATTTAGGAACTTCAATTATTATTTTAACATATTGATCTCCTTTTCCACGTCCTCTCAAATGAGGAAATCCTTTTCCTTTTAATTTAAAAATATCTCCAACTTGAGTTCCTTCATGTATTTCATAACTAACTTTTCCATCTAATGTTGGAACAAAAAGTTCTGCACCTAAAGCAGCTTGAGTAAATGTAACTGGAATCTCACACCAAATGTCATCGCCGTTTCTTTCAAAGATTTGATGAGATTTTACATTTACATGAACATGAAGATCCCCTGAATATCCACCATTAATCCCTGAATTACCTTTACCATTAACTCTTAATATTTGATCATTATCGATTCCACCTGGGATATCTACAATAGCATTTCTTTTTATTCTAACTCTGCCGTTTCCTGAACATTTTTTACATGGATTTTTTATAACTTTACCACTACCATGGCATCTCTCGCAAGATCTGCTTGTTTGTACAACACCAAAAGGAGTTCTTTGATTAATCTGAATTTGCCCAGTTCCATGGCAATCTTGGCATGTTATAGGAGCTGATCCTTTTTCTGCTCCTGTTCCTGAACAAGTGCTACAAGTTTCTATATTTTGGTATGTAACCTCTTTTTTGCACCCTTTTGCAGCTTCTTCAAAAGATATGTTAACTCTAGCTTCTGAATCACTTCCATTTCGCGGAGAATTAGGAGAATTTCTTTTTTGACCACCAAAACCTCCAAAAAAGCTACTAAAAATATCACCTAAATCAATATCTTGATTAAAAGGACTACCATATCCATAACCTGTTCCACCAGCTCCGGCACCATAATTAGGATCAACTCCGGCGTGTCCAAATTGATCATATCTAGATTTTTTGTCTTTATCAGATAAAATTTCATATGCTTCATTTATTTCTTTAAATTTAGTTTCAGCAACTTTATCATTGGGGTTTAAATCAGGATGATATTTCTTTGCTAATTTTCGATATGATTTCTTTATTTCATCATCTGTAGCATTTCGAGATATTCCCATTATTTCGTATAAATCACGCTTTTCAGCCAAATATTTTCACTCCCGTTTATAATTTTTCAATCTCTCAAGAAAAATAATAGCAGGGTTTATTTTATATTAACCCTGCATTATTATAATTTGAAAATTATTAATTTTCAGGTACATCTTTAACATCTTTATAATCGGCATCATATACATTTTCTGCTGGTTGTTCTGTTGGATTTGCTGTAGCTTCAGGATTTGATTGTTGATTTTCTTTTGCAGCTTGTTCATATAATTTTGCAGATACTTCATACATTGATTTTTGAAGATCTTCTATACCGCTTTTTATATTGTCAATATTGTTTTCTTTAATATAATCTTTTAAAGTTGTTAATTTTTTATTTAAATTATCTTTATCTTCTTGTGAAATTTTATCTTCACTATCTTTTAATAATTTTTCAACTGAATAACATAGATTATCGGCTTCATTTTTTGTATCAATTTCTGTTCTGCGTTTTTTATCTTCTTCTGCATATTTTTCTGCATTCTTCACAGCTGCATCTATATCTTCCTTAGACATATTTGTGTTTGAAGTAATAGTAATTTTTTGTTCTTTTCCTGTTCCTAAATCTTTAGCATGGACATTAACAATTCCATTTGCATCAATATCAAAACTAACTTCAAAATGAGGAATTCCACCAGGAGCAGGTGCAATACCATCTAATGTGAATAATCCTAATTGTTTATTGTCTTTAGCAAATTCACGTTCACCTTGTAGAACATTTACTTCGACTTGGGTTTGGCTATCTGCTGCTGTAGAAAAAACTTGGCTTTTTTTAGTTGGAATAGTAGTATTACGTTCTATAATTTTAGTCATAACACCACCCATTGTTTCAACTCCAAGCGATAAAGGAGTCACATCTAAGAGAAGAAGACCTTCAACTTCACCGCCTAAAACTCCAGCTTGTATCGCAGCACCAATAGCTACACACTCATCTGGATTAATTCCTTTAAATGGATCTTTCTTAATGAACGATTTAACAGCTTCTTGAACAGCAGGAATTCTTGATGAACCTCCTACCATTAAAACTTTATCAATCTTATCGACTCCTAAACCGGAATCAGAAAGAGCTTGACGTACAGGCGCCATTGTTTTTTCAACCAGATCAGCAGTTAGTTCGTTAAATTTAGCTCTTGTTAAATTTAAATCTAAATGCTTAGGCCCAGTAGCATCTGCAGTTATGAAAGGTAAATTAATTGCTGTAGAAGT
>CAYJNP010000007.1:0-8506 GCA_964371665.1 uncultured Eubacteriales bacterium
CACTGCAAATCTTAACTCTTGTTCTTTCATATGTCTGTACTCCCATCACTTTCTAAAATCTCTATACTATTATAAGCATTCTCAAACTCTTCCATTTGTGATGGAGAAGTAGGAAGCACCAATTTGTAGTAAGTTTGCCCATACGGATTACTCTTATTAGTATCTCTTTTTATATAAACATCCATATACTCTGAAGAATATTGAGTTGAACAAAGCCCCAATCCGTTAAGACCTAATGAATATTCATAGCTTTCCGCTTGATTATTATTATATTTCCCACCTGCATATAATTCGCAAAAAATTAGTTCCCAATTGTATTTATTCTCATTAACGTTAAAATCAACCGGAATTCCCCTTCCATAATCTTCTATTTCAATAGATCCATCTTCAAATCTGGTTATTATAATTTCATTTCCATATCCTTCTCTAGATTCATCTATAGAATTAGATAAAACTTCAAAAATAGAATGCTGACAACCTTCTATCCCGTCTGATCCAAAAATAACCGCTGGCCTCTTTCTAACTCGATCTGCTCCTTTAAGAGAATATATACTTTCATTTCCATATTCGTTAGATTTTTTATTCATTATTATTTCTCCTTAAAATACATATCCACTTTTACCTAAGAAAAGGAAGCGCTTCGCACTTCCTTTAAAAATCAACTATCAACTTTATCTTTATTTTTTATCTCTTCATTAAAATCACCATTTTCTTCAATAGAATTTTCTATTTTACCTTCCATTATATCAGAAAATTGAGATCCACTAATTTTTTCATTTTTAAACAAGAAACTTGCAACTCTTTCAAGCTGATCACTATGTTCTTTTAATATAGACTCCACCTTATTATATCCATTTTTAACAATACTCATAATTTCTGCATCTATTTCAGAAGCAGTTTTTTCTGAATAATTTTTAACATGCCCCATGTCTCTTCCTATAAATACTTCGTCATTTTCAGAGCCATAGGCAATCGGACCCAATTTGCTACTCATTCCATATTTAGTTACCATAGCTTTTGCAATCTTAGTTGCTCTTTCAATATCATTAGATGCTCCTGTCGAAATATCCCCTAAGGCTAAATCTTCAGCAACTCTTCCTCCTAAAAGAACAATAATATCATCTTCCATTTCTTTTTTACTTTTATATGATCTATCTTCACCAGGAAGTGACATCGTATACCCACCAGCTCTACCTCTAGGAATAATAGAAATCTGATGAACCGGATCCTGAGTTTCACAATAATAAGTAGCTATAGCGTGCCCACTTTCGTGATAAGCCGTAATCCTTTTTTCCTTTTGAATCATAACTTTAGATTTCTTTTCTGTTCCAACAACAACCTTCATTGTTGCTTCTTCAATTTGTTCCATAGTTATAGATTTTAAATTTTTTCGTGCGGTCAACAACGCCGCTTCATTAATCAAGTTTTCAAGATCTGCACCCGTAAATCCAGCTGTTGTTTTTGCAATTGTTTTTAAAACTACATCTGGAGCTAAAGGTTTGCCTTTTGCATGAACTTTGAGTATTTCTTCTCTACCTTTTATATCAGGATACCCCACTATTACTTGTCTATCAAAACGTCCTGGTCTCATTAAAGCAGGGTCTAAAATATCGGGACGATTAGTTGCTGCTATCATTATAACCCCTTCATTTGCACCAAATCCATCCATTTCAACTAAAAGTTGATTTAAAGTTTGTTCTCTTTCATCATGACCTCCACCAAGTCCTGCTCCACGTTGACGTCCTACCGCATCAATTTCATCAATAAAAATGATACAAGGAGAATTTTTCTTTGCTTGATCAAATAAATCTCTAACTCTAGACGCCCCTACTCCTACAAACATTTCAACAAAATCAGAACCAGAAATTGAAAAAAAAGGAACTCCTGCTTCTCCAGCAACTGCTCTAGCTAATAAAGTCTTTCCAGTTCCTGGAGATCCTACCAATAAAACACCTTTGGGCATTCTTGCCCCTAATTTATTATATTTTTCAGGACTTTTTAGAAATTCTACTATTTCAGAAAGTTCCTCTTTTTCTTCATCCGCTCCAGCTACATCAGCAAATGTGGTTTTTCTTTTTTCATCAGACATATTTTTAATTTTTGCCCTACCAAAATTCATATGTTTTCCCACATCACCCATTCCAGAAGACATTTTTCTTATTAAAAACCACCAAAACAACCCCATTAATACTATTAATATAAGCGTTGGCATTAAATTCGATATCCATGAAGTATCTGCAGGTTTAATAAGATCATACTTCATAGGCGCTTCTGGATGATTTTTATCATATTCACTAATATATTCATCTATGTCATTATAAAGCAAACTCACACTAGGCGCAGTATAATTAACCTGCGTAACTCCATCATTAAGCTTGATATTCATTACACCTGTACCCAAATTCATATCATAATATTCTACTTTTTGATCCCTGAAATATCCAACAATTTCAGAATATTTATAAACCGAAGTGTTAGATGTATTATAAAGCAAAGTAAATATAATTATTATAATTATTGGTATTCCCAAATATAAAAGCGTTTTTAATAAATTATTCTTCTTAGACAATGCATATGACCCCTCTTTCTTTATTGTAACTCAACCTTACTACTAATTATATACGCTTTCTTTTAAAACTCCTACAAATGGTATATTGCGATATTTTTCATCATAATCTAATCCAAATCCCACAACAAATTCATCAGGGACTATATACCCAAAATAATCAGCTTTTAAATCGTTTTTTCGTCTATCGGGCTTATCAAGTAAAGTGCATATTTTTATACTTCTTGGATTTCTTGATTTTAAAAGATTAATAATGTATGTCAAAGTAATTCCACTATCTAAAATATCTTCAACCAACAAAACATCGTATCCTTCAACCGACATATCTAAATCTTTCAATATTTTAGCAACACCTTTGCTTTTTATTCCTCCAGAATAACTAGACATCGCCATAAAATCTATCTTACAATGAATAGTTAATTTTCGCATTAAATCGGCCATAAATAAAATAGAGCCTTTCAACACACTTATCATTAATAAATTTTTATCTTTATAATCTTCACTTATTTTCAAAGCTAATTTTTCAATTGCCATGTGTATATCTTCTTCACTAATTAAAACTTTTTCTATATCTTTTTCTATATCTTTAATCATTTATATTTTTCTCCTGAATAATAATAACTCTTTTAGTATTTTCACATACCGCTGATTTTTCCGACGGACCTATTCCTTCAATCCATAAAATTTCATTTTTTTTAGATAAAATCAATATATCTTGCCTAACTTCAACAAAAATTTTATTTTCATTAAATAATTTTTTTAAGGTTTTTGTATTTCCTCTATTTTTCTGAGAAAATTTATCACCAATTCTTCTATTTCTAAAAATTACACTCCCATTTATTATAGCATAATCCAAAGATTTATAAAATAATTTTTTATCAAATTTACAAATATTATTATATTCATTAATTCCAACTATCTTAATTATAAAATTTCTTCCTTGTTTTGTCGATATTTTTCCAAAATTAAATTTTCTCTCCCAACCGCTAGTGATTAATTTATCGTTATTTTTAATAAATCTTAAAATATTATCTTTAACTTTAAGATAAACACAAGACGGTAAAGTTAAAGTTCCATATCCTTCATCTATAATTTTACATATTAAATTGATATGTACTTGTTCTAAGTTTATATTAACCTCTTTTTTTACTAATTTAAGAATCACTCTAGTTTTAATGCAATAATCTAGTTTTGAAATCAATTCTAAATTAAAACCATTATCTAAAATAGATTCTCTTAATCTAGCCTCTGCTATATCATCTAAATAAGAATTTTCGCATTCTACTTGATTTTTAAGTCTTAACATAGAATTTTCATATGAAGGATTTATTTTTTTTATTTGTGGTATAATATCTAATCTAATTTTGTTTCTAGTATAATCTCTATTTAAATTGGAACTATCCATCAAATATGGAACATGATTTTGTTTACAGTATTGCTCTATTTCATTTCTGCAAATATAAATAAAAGGACGAATAATATTCCCTCTTATTGCAGGAATTCCTGATACACCCTTAAGACCTGTTCCTCTAATCATATTAAATATAGTAGTTTCTATGCTATCTGAAAGAGTATGAGCAGTTGCAATTTTAGCATTATATTTTTGAGCCAAATCATCAAAAATTTTATATCTTACTCTTCTTGCGCATTCTTCAATGCTAAGCTTTTGATCTTGAGATTCTTTAATTATATTTCTTCTAAAAACATATAATTTGATATTTCTTTCGTAGCAATAATTACATACAAATTTTTCATCTCTTTGTGATTCCATTCCCCTTAATTTATGGTTAATATGGCATACTATTATATGTATGTTATATTTCTCTTTTATATTAAAAAAAAAATTTAACAACGCCATAGAATCCGCTCCACCAGAAACTCCAATTATAACAACTTTTGTATCTTTTAACATTTTATGTTTTTTGAAAGTATTAATAACTTTACTGTTCATAACGTTTAGTCTCCTGAGCTGTAAACCTCATAAATTCACCTTGCCAATGTAGCGGTACAGTTCTAGCTTCACCATGTCTATTTTTTGCAACTATGCATTCACCGCTATTTTTGTCATCTTCATCACCTGAAACTTCTGAATAATAACCTTCTCTATAAAGAAACATTACAATATCTGCATCTTGTTCAATAGAACCCGAATCACGTAAATCTGAAAGAACCGGTCTATGTTCTGTGCGCTGTTCACTTGCACGCGATAATTGCGACAAAGTCATCACAGGTACATTTAATTCTTTTGCCATTATTTTTAAATTTCTTGTTATTTCAGATATTTCTTGAACTCTATTGCTAACATTTCTACCACAAGACATTAATTGTAGATAATCTATAATTACTAAATCTATTCCTTTAATTCTTCTAACTTTTGATTTCATTTCCGGTATAGTAATGCCAGGAGTATCATCGAAATACATTTGAGTTTTAGACAAAATGTCTCCAGCTTGTATTAGTCGTATCCATTCATTTTCATTCAATAAGCCTGTTTTAAGTTTTGTTCCTCCTACACAAGCCTCTGTAGATATAAGCCTAGATACTAATTGTTCTTTTGTCATTTCTAATGAAAAAAACGCTACTTTTTTCTTTTCTTGAATTGCAACATTTCTTGCTATATTTAATGCAAAACTGGTTTTTCCCATACCAGGCCTTGCCGCTAACAAAATAAGGTCTGATCTATTAAGTCCTATGATCGTTTCATCCAATGTGCTAATTCCAGTTGAAATCGCTTTATGTATTTCTGAATCTTCAGAATTCAGCATATCTAGTCTATCAAAAGTTTTAATTATAATTTCATCTATTTTCTGAAGACCCTGCATATTTTTGCCACGTCGAATATCAAATATATTTTGTTCAGCATTGTCCAACAATTCTGATGCATCATCCATTCCATCAGAAGCATTATCAATTATATTTCTAGCTGCTATTATAAGCATCCTAATGTCATACTTATCTTTAACAATTTTAGCGTAAGATTCAACATTCGAAACAGATGGAACTATTTGAGCTAACTCAAATAAATAACTCTTTCCTTCATTTTCTGAAAAACAACTTTCTTCTTTTATTTTTTGAAGTACCGTAACATAATCAATAGGTTGCCCTAATATAAACATATCTAACATTACAGAATATATTAATTTATGATTTTCTATATAAAAATACTGTGGGCTATGCAAAATCTCTGCAATTCGATCAAAACAAGAAGCATCTATCAATATTGCTCCCAATATTGACTGTTCTGCTTCTGGACTATAAGGTAAATTAATCTCGCTATATTCTTTAGTTAGATCTTTACTATTCAATTTTAGACCTCCAAATTAATAAAGCAAAACTAACCATTAACTGAAACTAATAGTTTTGCATTAACTTCACTATAAAGTTTAATATTACATTCATATACGCCATAAGATTTTATATCAGCTTTTAAAGATATTTTTCTCTTATCAATATTAACTCCAAATTTACTAAACAATTCTTTTGCAATTTCTTTAGATGTCACAGCTCCAAAAAGTTTTCCACTTTTTCCCGCATTTGCTATAATGTCTATAGTTTTTTCATTTATTTTTTTAAAACATTCTAAAGCTTCTAATTTTTCTATTTCTATTTTGTGTTCTCTAGCTTTTGTTTCATTATTGAGTTCATTTAATGCCTGACAATTTGCTTCTTTAGCAAGTTTTTTAGGAAATAAAAAATTTCTAGCATACCCATCAGAAACATTAACAAGCTCCCCTTTTTTTCCGCTACCCTTAACATTAGCTAATAATATAACTTTCATAGTTTTTCCTTCCTCTTAATAAATTTTATATTTGTACTTCTAATTCACTTATAATTTTAGCAAGATTTTCACGAACATATTCAATATTTTCATTTTTAATTTGAACTCCAGCCATAGTTTGATGTCCTCCGCCACCCATAGCTTCCATTATAACTTGAACATTAACATCTCCCAATGATCTAGCTGAAATATTTATTTCATCATTATCTTTATATATAACAAATGATGCATTCACGCCCTGTATACTTAATAATTCATCAGCAGCCTGAGCGCATGCTACTCTTATATTTGCCATTCCTTCTTCTGCACATGCTATTGCACAATTATTAAAAATCTCTGCTCCTGAAACTAACTGATATTTAACTTTATATGTATCAATAGAATTTGAAAACATTCTTTTAACTTCAACTGTATCTGCCCCTCGTCTTCTTAAGTAAGCCGCTGCATCAAATGTTCTTGATCCTGTCTTTAAAACAAAATTTTTGGTATCCAACATAATCCCTGCTAATAAAGCTTCTGATTCTAATCTATTAAGAACATTATCACTTAAATATTGTGCAAGTTCTGTAACCATTTCAGAAGCCGATGATGCAAATGGCTCATGATAAAATACAACTGCATTATTTATATGATTAACCATCATTCTATGATGATCTATTACAACTATTTTTTTACACATTTTATATATTTTTTTGCTTTCTATAAAACTATCTGAATGAGTATCTACTATAATTAAAAGGGTTTTATCACTAATAATTTTTAAAGCTTCTTCTTCAGATAAAAATATCATTTTTTCACTTTGTGATTCTACACTTTCAATTAAAGCTAACGCTAAAGTTTCCTTTTTATTAATAACTATATAAGAATTTTTAGATTTTCCCTTATTAATAATACTATTCATTCCAATAGAAGCTCCTACACTATCTAAATCAGAAAATTTATGTCCCATAATAAGAACATTATCACTTTCTTTTATTTGTTCAGATAAAGCAGAGGATATCATTCTAGTTCTAACTTTACTTCTTTTTTCAAACCCTTTCGACATTCCTCCAAAAAATTTATATCCTTCAAAATTTTTAATTACAACCTGATCTCCACCTCGTCCAACAGCCATATCAAAAGCTCTTCTAGCCCATAATTCACATTCTTTAAGTGTTTTTCCTTCTCGGCCTATTCCTATAGAAACTGTAGCCCAAATTGTATCATTTAATTTTATATTCCTTATTTCCTCTAAAATTTTAAACTTTTCCCTTATAGCATCTTTGATATGGCGCTCCTCCATAATCACCATATATTTCCCACCACTAAGTTTTTTTAAAAAACCACTAGTTTGAGTAATCCATTTTTGTAATGCAATCTCAACCTTAGCTGCTATTTGAATGTCTTCTCCTTCTATACTTGCTCTTTCAAATTCTTCTTTATTATCAAACATTATAATAGCCACAGATGGTCTACTTCTACTATATTCATCGGATGTTTTTTTATAATAAGTATCTTCTAAAAAATATAATATAAATGAATCTTTTGAATTAGCACCAAAAACAGTATATCTAGATTCATTAAATTTTATATCTACAACATTTTTATTTAATACATTTTTTAATAGCTCATTTTTTATAAATACAGATATATTTTCTCCTATCGGATCAAATTTTTTAGATAAAGTTTTTTTAAATCGTGAATTACACCAAATTATATCCCCATGTTTTTTGGAAACTATAACTACTGAAATAGGGAATTCAGATAATTCATCCTTATTATTACCTTTAACAATATCTTCTATATCTTGAACTGCTAACTTAAAATAATTATTAATTCTCTTACAACGAGATTTGCACGTAAAACAAAAATATATTATAAAACAAGCTCACAAAGGATATGAAAAAAAATATAATATTAAATAAAATCAAAAATAATGAAACTTTTGAATTTTTTTTCATATTAATACCTCCATTGCAAACTCGAAATAATATAACATTATTTTAAAAATATTATATTTCCATAATAATAGGTAATATCATAGGATTTCTCCTAGTTTCCTGATAAAAAAGTTTCGATAAACTTTCTTTAACCATATTTTTTATTACCCCCCATTCATGCACGTCTTCATAAGCACAATCTCTTAACACAGTTAAAACTTTATGTTTAGCTTTGTCCATCAA
>CAYJNP010000007.1:8516-13297 GCA_964371665.1 uncultured Eubacteriales bacterium
TCTCTTACATAAACAAATCCTCTTGAAACAATATCTGGTCCTGATACAATACTTCCATCTTTCGGATCTAAAGTACATACAACTATTATCAAACCATCTTGTCCCAAATGTTTTCTATCTCTTAGTACTATACTTCCGACATCTCCAATACCTAACCCATCAACTAAAACACGTCCTGCAGGAACTTTTTCTAATTTTTTCATATACCTTTCATTAATTTCTACAGCATCTCCTATATCTCCAATAAATATATTTGAACTACTCATGCCCATATCTTTAGAAAGTTTTGCATTTTTAATAAGATGTTTCTGTTCCCCATGAACAGGAATAAAATACTTAGGTTTAACTAAAGCATTGATCATTTTAAGTTCTTCTTGGCAAGCATGACCTGATACATGAATTTCATGAATAGATTCATAAATAACCTTACATCCTCTTTTCATTAACTCATTAACAACTCCACCTACCATTTTTTCATTTCCAGGAATAGGTGTTGCAGATATAATTACAAAATCTTCATATCCAACTTCTATTTTTTTATGATCTGAATAAGCCATCCTAGATAAAGCAGACATAGGTTCTCCTTGGCTTCCAGTTGTAATTAAAACAACTTCAGATTTAGCATATCTAGTTAACAAATCAATATCTATAACCAAACCATCAGGTACATTAACATAACCTAATTCTCCAGCAATAGCCATATAATTAAGCATACTTCTCCCCGAAAAAGCTACTTTTCTTTTATTTTTATGAGCACAATCAAGAATTTGTTGTATTCTATTAATATTAGATGCAAAAGTTGCTACTATTATTCTACTATCCTTAGCTTTTTTAAATAAAGATTCAAATGATTTAGTTATTTTTTGTTCTGTCATTGTATAACCTGGTCGTTCTGCATTTGTTGAATCTGAAAATAATGCAAGAACACCTTTTTTACCTAACTCAGCAAATTTAGCTAAATTAGTAACTTCACCTCTTCCAGGAGTGAAATCTATTTTAAAATCTCCAGTGTGTACTAAAGTTCCTGCTGGAGAAGTTATCGCAACTCCAACTGCATCTGGGATAGAATGATTTACATGTATAAATTCTATATTCATACATCCTAATTTAATTCTTTCTCCACTTTTTATAGTATTTAATTTGGATTTTCCAAGAATTTTATGCTCTTTTAATTTTCCTTTTATTAAGCCTATAGCCAAAGGTGAAGCATAAATAGGAACATTTACATTTTTTAATAAATATGGTATCCCTCCTATATGATCTTCATGCCCATGAGTAATAACTAAACCTTTTATTTTATCTTTATTTTTTTCCACATAAGAAAAATCAGGTATAACCATATCCACTCCCAACATATTTGCATCGGGAAAAGACAACCCACAATCTAATAAAACCATATCTTCCTGACATTCAAACAAAGTCATATTTTTTCCTACTTCATTGAGTCCTCCCAAAAACATTATTTTTATTGAAGGTTTAAGAGCCATATGATTTTTTTTATAATTATTATTTGTTTTAGGTCTAGTATTGATATTTTTTCTCAACTTAACTTGAATTTTATTTTCTGAAACACCTTCTTTAATATCATTTTTATTTTTGATAGTACTTTTATTGCCATTAGTATTCCTATTATAAAATTTATTTGCAACTTTCTGCTGTTTATTTTCTTCTATTGCCATTAATTTTCCTCCATTTTTAATATAATAAAACTCATCCATCTAAAAAATAATATTTAGACAGAAATTTAGTCTTATAAAAAATTATTTTAAATAAATATAAAATTCTAAAACACCGAACATAAATAAAAATTATTTTAAAATTCAAATAAAATCCGAGCACAATGTATTATAATCATTGTACTCGCCAAGTTAAATACTGTCAAGTAACACCATCTTAATATAATATTAAATTTTAAATAATTAAAAGGGGATAGTTTTTTAAATATATATCATCTATAAATATTGTTTTTATATATACATCAAAATGATCAACAATATTTTATACTTAATATTAATTTTTTGAACTAAGAGCCGCTTTAATCATAAATGCACATTCCAGACGCTTTTTTTCAAGTTCACACGAAATAAAATGAGGTTTTAAAATATCATTTTCATATTGATAATTATTTGCATTACATCCACCACTGCAATAAAATTTCGCCCAACAATTTTTACATTCTAATTTATTATATACATTTGCTTTTGCAAAATCTTCTTTAATGTTTTCATCAAAAAAATTATTTAATAAATCGCCCATTTTCCATTTTTCATCTCCTACAAATTGATGACATGGATATATATGTCCTTTAGGAGTAACAGCGATATACTCATTTCCACATCCACAGCCTTTAAGCCTCTTAATTAAGCAAGGCCCATTATTTAAATCTAACATAAAATGAAAAAAATTAAAAAAATTTCCTTCTTTTCTATTTTCAATAATAACTTTCGATAATTTTTCATATTCTTTAAATACATTTTTAAGATCTTCATATTTTATCGAATAATCTAACTTTATATCTGATACTACCGGTTCGATAGATAATTGTTTAAATCCTAAATCCACCATATGTAAAACATCTTTTGTAAAATCTATATTATTTTTTGTAAATGTTCCCCTAATATAATAGTCTTTATCTTTTCTAAGATTAATCAATTTTTGATATTTAGGGACAATCATATCATAAGATCCCTTAAAATTAGGAGTAACTCTTAATCGATCATTTATTCCTTTTCTTCCATCTAAAGATAATACAACATTCGACATTTCTTTATTTATAAAATCAATTTTATCGTCAGTTAAAAGAAGTCCGTTTGTTGTAATTGTAAATCTAAACTTTTTATTGTATTTTTTTTGAAGAGACCTCGCATATCCTACAATTTTTTTAACTACCTCAAAATTCATTAAAGGTTCTCCACCAAAAAAATCCACTTCAAGATTGTGCCTATTTCCTGATTTTTCAATTAAAAAATCTATAGCCTTTTTTCCGATTTCAAAAGGCATCAACATTCTCTCTTGGCCAAAATCTCCTTTAGCTGCAAAACAATATTCACATCTTAAATTACAGTCATGTGCAACATTCAGGCACATGGCCTTTATAGGCTGTTCTTTTGTATCTGCAAATTTTTTATAAAAATCATCAGAAAATAATGATCCATTTTTAAAAAGAATATAAAGCTCATTATAAGATTCTATTATATCTATTTTATTATATTTAGACGACAAAATGTCTAATATAGCATTTGGGATTTCTTCATTCATATTTAAATCTATGCACTCTAAGCACTCTAAAATTTCAAAAGAAACATCATCAACTACATGTACAGCTCCGCTATTTACATCTAACACTATATTATATCCATTTAATTTATATTTATGTATCATAAAATTTATAATATCTCCTAATTCAATCTTTTAAAATCCATTTTATTCTATTATCTCTATTAAACCAAGTTATTTGGCGCTTAGCGTATCTTCTGGTTTTTATCTTAATTTTTTCTATACATTCATCTAAAGATTTATTTCCATCAAAATATTGTATTAACTCTTTATACCCAATAGCATTCATAGCTGTCTTACTATAAGGCATCCTTAATATTTGTTTAGCTTCGTTTTCTAAGCCTTTTTTAAACATAATATCTACTCTTTGATTTATTTTAGCATAAAGATTTTCTCTATTTTTAAAATTGATCCCTATCATTTCAAGCTCATAAATCGGTGGTACCTTTTTAGAATTTTTGATTTCAAATGTCATAGTATTTCCTGTAACACTATAGATTTCAATCGCCCTAATAATCCTTTGTGGATTTTTTTCTACGATAAGTCTTTCGTAGGATTCATAATCTATTTTTTTTAACCTTTCTAATAAATAATTTATTCCTTTTAATTTTAATTGTTGTTCCAATTTTCTTCTAATATTATAATCAAAATTATTTTCTCCAAATTTTATATTATCCACAAGAGAACTAATATAAAGACCCGTTCCTCCACAAACAATAGGAATTTTCCCTCTTTTATATATGTCTTTTATAGATTTATGAGCCAAATCAACATAATTCGCTACACAAAATTCTTCAGTTATATCTAAAAAACCAATTAAATGATGTGGTACTTCTTTCATTTCAGCTTTTGTAGGTTTAGCAGTTCCAATATTCATCTGTTTATAAATTTGTATAGAATCTGCTGAAACTATTTCACCGTTAATTTTTTTTGCTAAATTAATTGAAAAATTAGTTTTTCCTGAAGCTGTTGGACCTACTACTACCTTCATCGGAATTTTATTAATATTATTCAAATTTGTTTCACACCCTGCTAAACCATTTTTCTATTTCTTTTCTATCAATATTTATTAATATTGGCCTTCCATGAGGACAATGATTTAATTTTTTATTAAATTTTATTTGTTCTATTAAATAATTTATTTCTTCATGTTGATTTTTATCTCCAGCTTTAATAGCAGATCTACACGCCATGCTACAATATAACCATTCCATATTCCTTGTAGTTATATCATTTTTATTTTTAGATATATATTCAGCAATTTCTATTATAGCATCTGAAATTTCTGATTCTTTTAAATATGTTGGACTCGATCTTATAATAATAGAACCTAACCCAAAATCTTCAATATCAAAACCTACGGAGGAAAACAAATTAATATTATTAACAACAGAATTATACTCATTTTTATCTAAAGACATAGTTTTAGATTCCAATAATATCTGCTTAAACGACATATCTGTTTGTCCTTTAATTTTTCATATATTTTTCTTTCATGTGCTGCA
>CAYJNP010000008.1:0-12224 GCA_964371665.1 uncultured Eubacteriales bacterium
GTCGACACTGAAAAAATATATATAACATTGAAAATAAACTTTTTAAAATTTCTTCTGTTTTTATAATCGGAGGTGGTTTAGGAAATTTAATAGATCGAATTTTTTTAGGATATGTTATTGATTATATTCAAATATCTATTTTTCCACCTGTATGCAATTTTGCAGACTATTGTATTTCCATTGGATCTTTCTTTTTAATGATATGGTTATTATTTATCTATGACAATAAAAAAACACAGAGAATAATAAAATATGATGGGATGTAATATTTGAATAAACATATTAAATTTTTAATTTGCGAATCTGAAATTAATCAAAGAATAGATAAATTTATATCATTAAAATTAGATAAATATTCAAGATCTTCTATTCAAAAAATGATAAACAATAATAATATTTTAATAAATGGAAAAAAATCTAAAAATAATTATAAATTAAAATTAAATGATATTTTAGAAATTATAATACCTGAACCTAAAGAAATAAATATTTTACCTGAAAATATCTTATTAGATATAATCTATGAAGATAATGATCTATTAGTTATTAATAAAAAAAAAGGAATGGTAGTTCATCCTGCAGCAGGAAATCAAAGTGGTACTTTAGTAAATGCATTGCTTTTTCATTGCAAAAACTCACTTTCTGGAATTAATGGAAAAATTCGGCCTGGAATAGTTCACAGAATAGACAAAGATACAAGTGGACTTTTAATTGTAGCTAAAAATGATTTTTCACATAATAAATTAGCAAAACAAATAAAAGACCATTCTTTTAAAAGAGAATATGAAACTATAGTTTATGGCAATATAAAAAATGATAGTGGAACAATAAATTTTCCAATAGGAAGGCACCAAATTGATAGAAAAAAAATGTCTGTAATATATAAAAATTCTAAAACAGCTATAACTCATTATAAAGTTATAAAAAGATATTATAAATTTACACATTTAAAATTAAAACTAGAAACAGGAAGAACTCATCAAATACGAGTTCATATGTCTTACATAGGCTATCCAGTAGCAGGAGATCATGTTTATGGACCTAAAAAAGTAATAAAAGAATTAAACGGACAATGTTTACATGCAAAAAGTATAGGATTTATTCATCCAAGATATGAAAAATATTTAGAATTTGAAAGCAAATTACCTTCTTATTTTAAAACTTTTTTAAATCAAATATGTTAAAATTATTATTTTATATATCCAATTTTTTAAAATTAATAACTAAAATTTGCAGCATAATTTTTAATATGATATTATATAAATATTATACAAACGTTCTAGGAGTGATGGTTTTGCACAAAAAAAATGTTGCTGTTATTTATGGTGGTGTATCATCTGAACATAGTATTTCTCTAAGATCCGCTGCAACAATAATATCTAATATTCCAAAAGACAAATACAATATTTTTCCTATCGGAATAACAAAATCAGGTAAATGGTTTTATTATAAAGGTTCTGTATCTAAAATATCAAATGAAAAATGGGAAAAAGATTTAGTTAACTGTGAACCTGTATTTCTTTCGACTACTGCTGATATCAAAGGTTTTTTAATGGCAAATGACAATAGAAATGAAATTTTAAAAATTGACGTTGCCATTCCTGTATTACATGGAAAAAACGGTGAAGACGGTTCTATTCAAGGATTATTTAAATTAGCACAGATCCCCTTAGTTGGCTGCGATATTCTATCTTCTGCTGTATGTATGGATAAAATTATTTCTAACATTATGTTTAGATATATTGGTTTAGATCAAGCTAAATTTATATGGTTTTATCATGAAGATTTTTTTAATAATTCTAATTATTATTATGAGATAATTGAAAAAGAAATTGGAAATTATCCTGTATTTGTTAAACCTGCAAATGCTGGTTCTTCAATTGGAATAAGTAAAGTTTATAGTAAAAACGAAATACATCAAGCAGTGGTCAAGGCAAGCTGTGAAGATCGAAAAATTTTAATAGAAGAATCAATTGAAGGTAGAGAATTAGAATGTGCTATAATAGGAAATGAATTCCCTCGAGCTTCTATAATTGGTGAAATAAAATCTAAAGACGATTTTTATGATTATAATGCTAAATATGTTAATAATAATTCTAAATTAATTATTCCGGCAAATATTCAAAATTCTATATCTAATGATATTCAAAAAAAAGCAATAACAGCATATAAAACTATGAATTGTAGCGGGCTTGCCAGAATAGACTTCTTTTTAGAAAATAACACTAATAGAATCTTAATAAATGAAATAAATACTTTTCCTGGTTTTACTAATATAAGTATGTATCCTATGCTTATGAATAGTTCCGGAACACAAATTAATGATCTTTTAAATGAATTAATTTTGTTAGCTATAAAAAAGAATTAAGTTTAAATATCATAAGGAAATACAACACATGAATAATAAGGCTATAGGCATATTTGATTCTGGACTTGGTGGACTTACAGCACTTAAAGAATTATCTAAAATACTTCCTAATGAAAATATTATTTATTTTGGAGATACAGGAAGAGTTCCTTATGGAACTAAAAGCCGAGAGACTATAATTAAATATGCTATTCAAGATACCAAATTTTTGATGTCTAAAGATGTAAAATTAATAATTTCAGCATGTGGAACTGTAAGTACCGTTTCAAATAATGTATCAAGCCACTTTGATATTCCATTTATAGGAGTGGTTTCCCCTACTTGCAAAACAGCAGTTAATATAACTAAAAATAAAAAAATAGGAATCATTGGTACAACTGCCACTATTAATAGTTGTTCTTATAAAAATGAGATTAGTTTAATGGATCCTTCCATAAATGTTTTTCAAAAAGATTGCCCTTTATTTGTCCCAATCGTTGAAGAAGGAATAATATTTAAAAACGATAAAATTCTTAAGCTTGCTATAAAAAAATATTTGTCTGAATTTTTAAATATTGGTATTGACACATTAATATTAGGATGTACGCATTATCCAATAATTTCTGAAGCTATATCTAAATTTTTAGGTAATGATATATCAATAATAGATTCTGGCAAAGAAACTGCATCACACACAAAAATTTTTTTAAAACAAAAAGGATTATTTAATTTATCAAACAAACAAGGAAAAATAACTTATTATGTTAGTGATAGCGTAGAAAAATTTTCAAAAACAGCACAGCTCTTTTTAGAAAAAAATATTGAACATCAAATAAATAAAGTGTTAATTGAAGAATACAATTAAAATTATATTATATGTTAGGGAATGTGAATAATAAATGAAACAAAATTATATTATTTCAATTGTTGGTTGCCAACAAATAGATGGAGAAAATAGTGAAATTGAATTAACTACTGTTGGGTCTTATGTAAACAAAGATGGAATAAGATATATATCATATTCAGAATATGAGGAAAATAAACCATCTATAAAAATAACATCTCTTCTTAAAGTTGAAGATACAAAAAAAGTAACTTTAGTTAGAAATGCAGAGGATGAATCTAGATTAATACTTGAAAAAGGAAAGCGACATCAATGTTTTTACAACACAGGTTTGGGAAATATGATGGTAGGTGTTTTTACTAAAAATATTAGGAGTTCTTTATCTGATGAAGGAGGACAAATTCAAATAGACTATTCATTGGATATAAATTCTGGGCTAACTAGTTTTAATCAAATATTTATAGATATAAAAGAAAAGGATAAATAAAAAATATGTCTATTTTAGTAAATCAAACTATTGATAATATAAAAATATTGATAAAAAACTCTATTAAAAAATCTTTTTCAAATGGGTTATTGTGTTGTAAAGATATTGCTGAATTTGATATAGAAACTCCCGCTGATCGTCATAATGGAGACTTTTCAAGTAATATTGCTTTAATTTCAGCTAAAATATATAAATTGTCCCCTAAAAAGATTGCTGAAATTATTTTATCTAATATATCATTTGAAAATTCTTTAATATTAAAAGCCGAAGTTGCTGGACCTGGTTTTTTAAATTTTTATTTAAATAGTGATTTCTATTTATCCATTATTCGAGATATAGAAAAATTAGGTAGTGATTATGGAAAATCAAATTTTGGAAAAAATAAAAAAGTAATGATAGAGTTTGTATCTGCTAATCCTACTGGACCTATGCACATGGGTAATGCTAGAGGTGGTGCATTAGGAGATTGCCTAGCGGCTATTCTTGAAGTTGCAGGGTTTGATGTTTATCGTGAATTTTATATTAACGATGCTGGAAATCAAATTAAAAAATTTGCAATTTCTTTAGATATCCGATATCAACAAATTTTTAGTCATAGTAAAAATTTAAAATTACCAGAAGATAGTTACCACGGTGAAGATATAAATGATCTTGCTAAAAAATTTGCTAAAAAATATGGTAATAGTTTTGTTGATAAAGATGAATTATCTCGACATAATGCTTTAGTTGAATTTGCTTTACCTTTTAATATATTAAAAATGAAAAATGATATGAAAAAATATAGAATAAAATATGATAATTGGTTTAAGGAAAGTACTTTATATAATAGCGGAGAAATTGAAGAAATTTTAAAAATTTTAAAATCAAAAGGGCTTATTTATAAAAAAGATAAAGCATTATGGTATAAAGCTACAAAATTTAATTCTGAAAAAGATGAAGTTCTTGTTAGATCTAATGGTTCCCCAACATATTTTTTAACAGATATTGCGTATCATAAAAATAAATTTGAAAGTCGAAAATTTGACAAATGTATAAATGTTTGGGGTGCTGATCATCATGGACATGTTGCAAGGTTAAAAGGAGCAATGGATGCCATAAATTTAGACAGCTCTAAATTAGACATTGTTTTAATGCAACTTGTTAAATTAGTTAAAAATGGAGAGCTTGTAAAAATGAGTAAAAGAACTGGAAAGGCTATTCAACTTTCTGATTTACTTGAAGAAGTTCCAATTGATGCTGCAAGATTTTTATTTAATATGCGTGATCCAAACTCTCAGATGGAATTTGATTTAGATATTGCAATTAAAGAAGATTCTCAAAATCCAGTTTATTATGTACAATATGCATTTGCTAGAATATGCAGTATTTTAAAATTAATACAAAAAGAAGATAAAATCAAAATTAGAAATTGCACTGATGAAGAACTAAAATTACTTAATTCTTCTACTGAGATAGAATTATTAAAACATTTATCTGCATACACAAATGAAATAATTATTTCTGCGCAAAATTATGACCCTGCGAAAATAACTAGATATGTAATTAATTTAGCAAATTTATTTCATAAGTTTTATAATGAATGTCATGTAAGAGGTAATGATGAAAGTTTAACTCAAGCACGAATTACTCTTTGTATATGTGTTAAAACTATTATTAAAAATATACTTACTATGTTTAAAATTACAACTCCTGAATTAATGTAGTATAAAAATATAAAATAGAATTACATTAAATAATTTCTAAGTTGAAAATTTAGTTAATAAAGTTGAAAAATTCTTAATTTTAATATATTAAAATATTTTTTATAGTTTAATATTTTTGAACAATGCTTTAGTTACTATACTAGCATTGTCTGCTGAATTTTCCTTAAACTCATTATAATCTAAATGAGATAATTTTTTATTCACTGTATCAGAAATAGATCTGATTGATACAAAATCAATATTATTTATATAACAAACGTGTCCTATGCTTCCACTTTCCATATCACAAGCACAACCGTTAAATTTATTTTTAATATTTGTTAATATATTTTTATTGTCAATAAACTGATCTCCTGTTAAAATTGTACCTTTGTATAGTTTTATATTGCTATATAAATGATTGTTATTGAAAATTTTTTCAATAAGCATTTTTGAACAAGGTATTTTTATAAGGTCTATACCTGATATCATTCCTTTAGAACCTCCTAAAGCAGAAGTATCAAAATCATGTTGAATTACATAATCAGATATCACTACATCGCCTACATTAATTTTATCATTTATTCCACCGGCTACTCCTGTATTTATAATTATTCTGGGTAAAAAATTAAGAATCATCGTTTGAGCACATACTGCAGAATTTACTTTTCCTACTCCGCTTTTTGCAATTACACAATCTGCTCCTTCTAATTTACCTTTAGTATATTTTATGTTGCTAATTAAAATACTTTTAGTATTTTTCATTAAAGAAATTAAAGTTTTTACTTCAATATCCATAGCTCCTATTATTCCTATCATTCTTTTTAGCTCCTAATTATTAGACTATTATTTAAAATATTCTATTGATATATTTGCATTACTATGTTTAATTAGTTTATTATTTTTATTGTTTTCTATAAAATTTATTTTTTGATTTAAATTAAGATCTTTTTTTAAATATTCAAAGGCTAAATCTACTTTTTCTTCAAAATTAACATGTTCTTTTTTTGATATTTCGTCATTTAAAATATTTGAATTTTCACATATTTTATCTTCTGTGTTATATATAATATTTGAAAATTTAGATTTTTTTAATGAATCTTTATTTTCATTTTTTAAATTTTTATTTTTTTTTCTAAAAATCATAATAACCATCCTTTAAAATAATAAATGTCAATTGAAATATTAATCCCAAATGTAAAAAATCAATGAAAAATTCTAATATTTTCACTGATTTTTTATATTATTTGTAATTTTATTATTCGCCTACAGCAGCTACAACCTTACTAGGATTTATTTTTACAGAAGGCCCCATAGTTGTAACAACCGTGCATGACCTAAGGTATTGACCTTTTGATGAACTAGGCTTAGCTTTAACTATAGCGTCTAAAAGTGTATCTACATTTTTAAAAGTTTTTCAACTCCAAAAGATACTTTTCCCACAGGACAATGAATAATATTTGTTTTATCTAAACGATATTCAATCTTGCCAGCCTTTATCTCTTTAATAGCTTTAGAAATATCCATTGCTACGGTGCCCGCTTTTGGATTAGGCATTAAACCACGTGGGCCTAAAACTTTACCTAATCTACCCACTAATCCCATCATATCTGGAGTAGTAATTAAAACATCAAAATCCATCCATCCATCATTTTGAATCTTAGTTGTAAACTCTTCTGCTCCAACAAACTCAGCACCTGCTTCTTCTGCTAATTTTACATTTTCACCTTTACAAATAGCAAGAACTCTAATACTTTTTCCAGTACCATTTGGCAGAACAATTGCTCCTCGAACTTGTTGATCTGCATGCCGTGAATCTACTCCTAATTTTACATGCAGTTCAACAGTCTCATCAAACTTAGCCGTAGCTGTTTTTAAACAAATGTCTAATGCTTCTTTAACATCATATAGCTTATTTTTATCAATATTCTTTAAGCTATCAATATACTTTTTACCGTGTTTCATCGCTTTTCCTCCCAAATTGAGTGGTAAAATCGGATTTTTTCCTCCCACCCGGGTGATAATAATTAATCTATAACTTCAACGCCCATACTACGAGCTGTACCTTCTATCATACTCATAGCAGATCCAATATCAGAAGCGTTTAAGTCTGGTAATTTTTGCTCTGCAATTTTTTTAATTTGATCACGAGTTATTTTTGCAACTTTGTCTTTATTTGGCACTCCTGAACCGCTTTCAATTCCACAAGCTTTTTTTATAAGAACAGCAGCAGGTGGAGTTTTTGTAATAAAGCTAAATGAACGATCTGCATACACTGTTATAACAACAGGTATTATTAATCCTATATCATTTTTAGTGCGTTCATTAAATTCTTTTGTAAATGCCATAATATTAACACCATGTTGACCTAATGCAGGTCCAACTGGTGGTGCCGGCGTTGCTTTTCCAGCAGGTATTTGAAGTTTTATCAATCCAGTAACTTTCTGAGCCATTTCTTGCACCTCCAAAATTCGTGGTATATCACGGAACTTATATTTATTTTAGTTTCTCCCACAAGGGAATATTCCCTTACAACAGCCAATGCTAATAAAAATAAATCATTATACCGGTTCTACTTGATCTAATTCAAGTTCAACTGGTGTTTCGCGTCCAAACATTGAAACTGATACTTTAACAAGATTATTTTCCTTATTAACTTCAGTAACAATTCCAACAAAATCTTCTAAAGGACCATCAATAATTTTAACACTATCTCCTAATCTGTATGACACTTCAATATGTTTAACTTCCACTCCCAATCTTGCAACCTCTTTGTCAGTGAGAGGAACGGGCTTTGAGGATGGACCAACAAATCCAGTACAACCACGAATATTTCTAACAATATACCAAGATTCATCTGTTAAGATCATTTTAACAATAACATATCCAGGAAAAATTTTACGCTCAACTTCACGCTTTTTTCCATCTTTAATTTCAATAAAAATTTCTGTAGGTATACGAACCTCTTGAATTAAATCATGAAGTTGCCTATTTCCAACAGTCTTTTCTAAATTTGATGCAACCTTGTTTTCATATCCAGAATAAGTATGAACAACATACCACTTTGCTTCTTCAGACATAGACTTTCCTCCGAGCATTAATTAGATACATTCATAAACAAACTAAGAAGTTTAAGAAATCCTGTATCTAGCGCAAAAACAAATAAACCAATTATAGTAACGGTCAACACAACAATTCCCATATTTTTAAAAACTACTTTTGGGATTGGCCATACTATTTTTTTAATTTCACTTTTAAATTCACGAAAAAATTTATTTATTTTAATAAAAAAATTCCGTTTTTTTTCAGCCATCTCTGCTCCTCCGTCCAATTTACTTGGTTTCTTTATGTAGAGCATGTTTTTTGCAAAATCTACAATACTTATTCATCTCTAATCGATCAGGATCATTTCTTTTGTTTTTCATAGTGTTATAATTTCTTTGTTTGCACTCTGTGCAGGCTAGTGTAATTTTTGTTCTCATTACGGCACCTCCCGATATTGCGGAATAATTTAGCCTCCCTCAAAAATGCAAAAAAATAACCCCTTTTTGAGGTATATCTAGTGTATCATAGTATAATTTATAAGTCAAGAAATAATTAGAAATAATCCCTAAAATTCATATATAATTTTATGATATTTACAATTTTTAAAAATAACTATAGTCAATTTGATATTAATAATGTAAAAAAATAAAGGATATGTTATAATCATCTAGATGTTGTTTAATATAAATTAATAGGAGGAATATTAATGGTTACACAAAAATTTCAAAAATCAGAATTTTTAACCTATAAAGAAAAACCTTTAGTTAGATGTGGAAATACTATATATTATGGTTCATTAAATGAAAAATATGTTATTAAAATGCAAATACAATCTACTTATGAGTTTAAAGATATTAATATTGCAAATAAAATCTATGTTCAGCTTATAAGCACCGATCCTAGTATTAATTCTAAAAAAAAGATAGTTAAATCTAGTGAAAAAGAAAATTTTTATCTTGCATTAGAAAAAAGTAATTAATTAAAAATATCTGTAAAAAATTTATTAAAAAATAAATAGTAAAAAATTCGGCAATTAAGTTGAATTTTTTACTGTTTTTTTAATTAAATAGTTTTCTATTTATTAAGCATTTCACTAGCATTATTTAAAGTAAGTTGAGTGATTTTTATTCCTCCAATTATTCTAGCTATCTCTTTTTTTCTTTGCTCGTAATTAAGTGAAAAAATATTTGCAATAGTTCTATTCTCTTTTATAGTTTTATTGATAACAAAATGTGAATTTGCCAAAGCTGCTATTTGTGCGGAATGAGTAATACATATGATTTGTTTTTGATTAGATAATTCTCTTAGTTTAATTCCTACTTTTTGTGAAACACTTCCACTTATTCCAGTATCTATTTCATCAAAAATAAATGTAGAAATATTATCCTTTTCAGAAAGAACACTTTTTATTGCCAACATTATTCTGGAAAGCTCTCCACCTGAAGCTATTTTAGACAACAGCTTTGGTTCTTCTCCTCTATTTGTAGATATCAAAAATTCTATTTTATCATATCCAGATGAAGACAATTTATCTTTTTCTTGAGATAAAAAAATTTCAACTTCTTTCATTGACAAAAATTCTAATTCTTTTTTTATTCTTTCACAAAATTCTTTGCAAACTATTGCTCTACTTTTAGAAATATCATCTGCAATATTTATTAACATTTTTTTCTTTTTTAAAAATAAAGATTCTAATTCCTTTAATTTTATTTCAGATGTTTCTATTTCACACAATTCTTTTTTTGATTTACCAAGATATTCTAAAATTTCATTTATATTAGATCCATATTTCCTAGTTAATTTATATATAATATCAAGACGATCTTCAACATATTCAAGATCATTTTCTTCCTCATCAAGTAAGCAAATTATTTTATTAATTTCTGATAAACAGTCTTCTAATTCATAAAAAATATCACTCACTCTTGAATATATCTGTTTTATTTCGGGGAAATATTCTGAAGTCTCAAATAAAAAATTCTTAGCATTTCCAATGGTTTCTAAGCTTCCATTATAAGATTCTTTTCCACTTATATATTCATTCGCTTTTACAAGTCCGTTTAAAATTTTTTCTCTATTTAAAAACAGTTCTTTTTTATTTTTAAGAATTTCTTCTTCACCTTCACCTAATTCGCATTTCTCTATTTCATCTATTTGATGTTTAAGCAAATCTATTTTTTTGATTTTTTCAGATTCATCTATATTTAAAGCATCTATTTCTATTTTCATTTTTTTTAGCTCATCATATTTATTTTTATAAAGCAACAATTTATCATGTAAATTTCCTATTTTGTCTATATACTCTAAGTGCGTTTTAGAAGAAATCAGCCCAAAATTTTCATGTTGTCCATGAAGGTTTATAATAGTTCCACCTATTTGCTTTAAAACCGATACGCTAGCAGGTCTTGAATTTATCCTACAATATCCATTCGACATTAAATTTATTTCTCTTTGAATAATTAAAATTTCATCTTCGTCTAAATTGTAGCCTAATTTTTCTAACATTAAAATAGTATCTTGATTTAACTGATTAAATGATGCGCTTACAAAAGCTTTGTTACACCCTGTTCTTATTAGATCTTTAGGTGCTCTTTGCCCTAAAAGAAGTTTTATTGCATTTATTAATACAGATTTACCTGAACCAGTTTCACCTGTAATAACATTAAAGCCCGATTCAAATATAATATTTGCTTTTTCTATTACTGCAATATTTTCTATATGTAAATCTAAAATCATACTAATTATCTCCAAAAATAACAATATTAATTAAATTTTTTTTCAGAAAATTTAATATTTAATGTTTCATAAAAATTTCTATTTTTTAAATTTATTAACTTAACAAAATTTTCTGATATAGATACACTTATTTTATCATTTTTTGTAATAAATATAGGCTTTTGACCGTCTACCGATAAAATTATATTATTTTTATCTCTTATTTTAGGTTTAATACAAATTTTTGAATCTTGTCCAAAAACTATTGGTCTAGAAAACATTGAATGCTGACAAATTGGAGTTAAAATTATACATTTCATAGTCGGTTCAACCACAGGCCCCCCTGCAGATAAAGAATATGCTGTTGATCCAGTTTGAGTAGAAAAAATTAAGCCATCTGATACATATTCTGTAAATAAATTGCTATTAAAGCTCACATTTAAATCTACTACACCAGAAAAAGAACTTTTTGAAATAACTACATCATTTAAAGCTTTAAACTTCCTTGAATCACAATTAGGGCTTGTAACTGAAACATCTAACATAATCCTATTTTCAATATAATATTTATTAAGAATAAGATCAGATAATTTTGAAATCTCATCTTTTTCCAGTTCAGCAACAAATCCAATTTTACCTAAATTTATTCCTAAAATCGGCTTAAAATAACAAGCTGCATTTTTTGCAACATGAATAATAGTTCCATCCCCACCTACACTCAACACCATGTCACATTGATTAAAAATCTTATCTTTAGAAGAAAAAAATGATATATTAAAATTAGAAAAAACATCTTTTAAATTAGATAACATCAAAACTTCAGAACCTAATACTAAAATTTTTTCTATAACTTTTTCAGTATAATTTTTAGCATTTTTTCTTGTTAAATTAGGAAAAATGGCAATTTTTTTTCTAGATATTTTATTATTATATTCTAAAAAATTGCTCATACAAAAAACTCACCCCTAAAGTAAACAATATAACATTGAATTTAGTTATCGAATTAATCTATTAATTTCACAAGGTTTAAACAAAGTTTTATTAAAATAAATTCTCTAAAGTATAAAAGTTATATATAATTTTAAGATATTTCAATATATTGTT
>CAYJNP010000009.1:0-12108 GCA_964371665.1 uncultured Eubacteriales bacterium
TATATTTAATTAATATAGTGCTGTTTTTGTATTTATTGGTCTAGTTGCAATTTATTCTCTTATGTTAGATAACCCCATTATTAATTTTTATTATGACATCAGAAATAAAAAATGTTATAATGTAAAAATATTATAAATTAAAAATTGATGTTGGAGTGAATATATTGGATAAATCATTTAATATTATTATAGATAAAGTCGAGTTAACATTAAAACAAGAAGGGTTTGAAAAAGAAACAGTTGACATTAAAGATCATATTACTGTTTTTAAATCTGCACAAAAAGCTTATAGTATTAACTTTAATCCACAAAAAAATATAATTGATCTTAAAGTTCATAACGTTTCAAACTCTGAAATTAGCAAAACTTCAAAAGTTATTTCATCGTGGCTATTTGAACCAGGTGTTAGCACTAAAAATGATAGCGAAACAATTGCAGCTGATTTTGTAGATACTTTGACAAGTTCTAGTAAATCTGTTAATAAATCAGTGAATAAAAAAAATAAAGATTCTAAAAAAAATATAGATTCTAATTTTTTCTTAAATAGATTAATAAGTTTTTTTCCTGATCTCAAGCAATATGTTAAAGATGAAAAGGAAAATTATCAAAATTTTAGATATGTAACTTTTATTCAAAAACAAGTTGTACCTTTGGTAAACAATTTAATTAATAATGATAATCAAAAAGACAAAATTAAAAAATTTGCAAATCTTTTAAACAATATGTATGAATTTGGAAATATTGATGTTAAATCTTTTATAACGGTTATAATATTAAGAAATATCAATAATGATAAAAAAGATATTATTGAAGAATTTTTAGATCCTAGTTTAATCAAAACTTGGAAAGCAGCAGATAAATTAAAAGGTAAAAATATCAAGCCAGAAATACAAAAGAAAAAAGTTAAAAATAACTTCATGTCTAATACTTTAAAAAAATAATTTTTGCGTATTAAATATTTTACGCTTTGAAGGGAATATATTAATGGCTACAAAATTGAATGACAATTACTTAAAAAAATTTATTAGTGATAATGAATATTTAGAAATAAAACCTCAAGTTCAATTGGCTCATGAATTACTTCATTCAAAAAAAGGAGCAGGAAGCAATTTTACAGGTTGGGTTGATTTACCGGAAAATTATGATAAAGATGAATTCTATAAAATAAAAAAATGTGCTGAAAAAATAAAATCTAACAGCGATATTTTTATTGTCATCGGGATAGGTGGTTCTTATCTTGGTGCTAGAGCAGCTATTGAATTTTTAAAATCTAGTTCTTATAATTCATTAACAAAAGATTTTCCTCAAATTTATTTTGCAGGAAATAACATGAGTTCAGATTCTTTAAATGATTTACTTTCTATATGCAAGGGAAAAGATATATCAATAAATATAATATCTAAATCAGGAACTACAACCGAACCTGCAATAGCGTTTAGAATATTTAGAGATTACCTTGAACAAAAATATGGAAAAGATGAAACTAAAAATAGAATTTATTGCACTACTGATAAAACTAAAGGAACTCTTAAAAAACTTGCAGAAAAAGAAGGTTATGAAACATTTATAATTCCAGATAATATAGGTGGAAGATTTTCTATTCTAACTGCAGTAGGGCTTTTGCCAATAGCTGTTTGTGGAGTAGATATTGAAAATTTCATGATTGGTGCTAATGAAGCTAGATTAAACTTATTAATATCAGATTTAGAAAAAAATGATTGTTATAAATATGCCGCAATTAGAAATATCCTTTATCGCAAAGGAAAAAATATCGAAATTTTAGTAAACTATGAACCTAGTTTTTCAATGATGTCTGAATGGTTTAAACAGCTTTTTGGAGAAAGTGAAGGAAAAAATAACAAAGGGATTTTTCCTGCTTCTGCAACATTTTCAACAGATCTACATTCTTTAGGTCAGTTTATCCAAGATGGAACTAAGATGTTGTTTGAAACGGTTGTTTTGATCGATAAATCTCAACACGATATTATTTTAAAAAACGATATTGAAAATATTGATGGACTTAATTTTATGCAAGGAAAATCAATATCCTATATAAATAAAAAGGCTTTTCAAGGCACTGTTCTTGCTCATACTGATGGAAATATACCTAATATAATTCTAAATATTCCCGAACGCAATGAGCGAGAACTTGGATATTTAATTTATTTTTTCGAAAAAGCTTGTGCAATTTCTGGGTATATCTTAGGAGTTAATCCTTTTGATCAACCTGGCGTTGAATCGTATAAAAAAAATATGTTTGCTCTTCTAGGTAAACCAGGATACGAAAATGAAAAACTAGATTTGGAAAAAAAGCTTATATAAAGTAACAAATAACTAAAAACTTAAGATGTTTTAAAATTAAGGAGAACTTTATGAGCATTAAAAATACTCTGGAATCAAAAAAAGAAAAAAAAGGAATAATATATTTTCAAAGACAAAATATGATTATAGATGGAATTGAATATGAGCGTTTTGCAGTTCAAACTCATTTTGTTGAAAGAGGAGAATCTTACATTGAACTTATAGAACATTATATAATTCCTTTATATAAAGACGGAGATATTTTATCGATTAGTGAAAAAATAATTTCGATGTGTCAAAATAATATTATTGAAAAAAAAGATGTGCAACTTGGTTTTTGGGCTAAAGTTCTTTCAAAATTTGCAGGATCCAATAATTATGGAATAGCTATGGACGAACCTTATAAACTCCAATTAGCAATAAATCTTGCAGGATTACCAAGAATTATTTTTGCAAGTATTTGTTCTGCAATTACTAAATTATTTGGAAAACGAGGTGTTTTTTATAAAATTGCTGGACATGGAATAGATGGAATAGATGGATTTTATATGGGTTCATCATTTGATGTATACCATGATATTGCTATTTTAAATCCTAGAGAACCAAATAAAGTTTGTAATGAAATTTATAATAAATTTAAAATTCCTTGTATGATTGTTGATGCAAATGATCTAAGTATAGAAATTTTTGGAAAATGTGATGCTTTATTAAAATTTGAAGAAAATTATTTAAAAAATATTATAAGAGATAACCCCGCAGGTCAATCTGATGAAAAGACCCCTTTGATATTATTAAGAAAAATAGAAAATAAATAACAAAAGCGTAGATGTAAAACTAAAATACAAGTACATCAACGCTTAGCTAAAAGTTATTTTATTTGATTTAAAGATATAGCTAAATCATTTAAACTATTTTCTGATACTTCATTTAATGATGAATTTATTGTTACTACTGGATCTATAATCTTAATATTTTCACATTCTAATAACCTGCTTTTTATAATTTTAGCTGCAACTGGAGCCCATGATCCATTTTCAATTATTCCAACATATCTATTCTTATAATTACGATCAGTCAAATAATCTAAAAATTGTTTCATAAATGGAAAAATTCCTGCGTTATAAGTTGTTGTCGCTAAAACTAATTTATCGTATTTAAAAGCATCTGAAACAGCTTTTGAGATATCACAACGTGCTAAATCATATGATATTACATTAGAAAATCTCAATTTTTTAAGATATGTTTTTAAAAGATTAACAGCATATTTAGTATTTCCATAAATAGATGTATAAGCTATAACCAAACCTTTTTGCTCTGGATAATAAGAAGACCATATATTATATAAATTGAAAATTTTATCTAAATTGTCTTTTAACATAGGACCATGCAAAGAACAAATAATTTTAATATCTAAATTAGAGACCTTTTTTAAAAGAGTTTGAACATTTTTTCCATATTTTCCAACTATGCTAATATAATATCTCCTAGCTTCATCGATCCAATCTTCAGAGGAACCTAAAATTCCAAATTTACCAAATGCATCTGCAGAAAATAAAATCTTTTCAAAACTCTCATATGTTACCATAACTTCTGGCCAATGAACCATTGGAGCAAAAATAAAATTAAAACTATGTTTTCCAATTGATAATATATCTCCATCAGATACTATTATTTTATTATTTTGAAAATCTATACCAAAAAACTGTTTAATCATTTTAAAAGTTTTTAAATTTGCAACTATTTTAGTATTTGGGTAAATATCCATAAAATTTTTAATATTTGCAGAATGATCTGGTTCCATATGCTGAATTATTAAATAATCAGGTTGTTTTTTTTCAATAATTTTTTTAATATTGCTTAGCCATTGATCAAAAAAATTTATATCGACTGTATCAAAAATAGCTATTTGTTCATCAACTACAACATATGAATTATAAGAAATTCCATCAGGAATTTTATATTGGCTTTCAAATAAATCTGTTTGATCATCATTTACTCCAACATTAAATACATTGCCAGAAATTTTTTTCATATTTCTTTTCCTTTGCATAACGTTTATTTGATTTTTTAATTAAATTTAATTTTATGACATAGTGTTAATATTATTATCAAATTTAAAGCATCACTAAATTTCAATATCATCTATATTAATTTTAACATCTTCGGTTGCATCATTTTCATGTTTTTGAGATTCTTTATTAACTTTTTTAGATTTATCTTTTATAAATATAGATTTAATTTTTTCAAGCAAATCAGGAGCCATCCCTATAATTCTATCTGTAGAATTACTAAAATCTTGCAATTGTAGTAATTTTGTATCTCCTTCTTTTATTACAATAAATGCTAAAGGAAGAACTGTGATTCCAGCTCCAGCTCCACCACCAAAAGCCTCTTTATTTTCAACTTTTTTACAAGGAACATCTAGCCCGCCAGATGCAAATCCATAAGATATTTTTGAAACAGGTATTATAATTGTTCCTTCAGAAGATGTTATGGGATCACCAATAACTGTGTTTGCATCTACCATTTTTTTTATTTTATCAATTGTTGTTCCCATTAAATTTTCAATATTACTCATTTTAAATCCTCCTAAAAATTTAAATTTTATTTTTTATTCTTTTATTTATTTTTATATACTCCATTAATGCTAATTTTAGATTTAATAATAAATATATAAATTTAATATGAATTCTAATTTTAAACCTTATTCTAGTCTTATTATTAGAATTAAACTTTGGCTTTATTGCAATTTTCTTTCTTTTGCAATTATTGTTTTCAACTATAAATTCCACAAAAGGTATTAAAATTGAGCAAAGGCACCCATAATAAACAGCAGTTGTTGCTGCATCTTCTTCTGAAATAATTATATTAACATTTAAAGTATTAACTACAACATGTGAAAAAAATTTCTTAAATAGCCTTAATATTAGATTATGAAAAGCTTGTAAAATTTCTATAAATCCATCTAATCCATTATTCTTAATAGTATTATTTACACTATTAAAAAAATTTTTATTAACTAAATTATTCTTTTTTTTAATATTTTTTTTTTTATTAATATTTATTCTATTTTCTGGATAAATTCTATATTTGAAAAAAAAACATCTAATTGTTATATTTAACTCTTCTTTAAACTCTACTAAAATTGTTAAAGAAGAAAACAATACCATAATAAAAAATAAAAATATTGCTATAAGTATATAAAATCCCACGATTATATCTCCTCGGATTGATTTTTTATATTAGGAAGCTCATTAATACTTTGAATTTGAAAACTTCTTAAAAAAGTAGAGGTTGTCCCATATAATAATGGTCTTCCTGGAAGTTCAAGCCTTCCTCTTTCTTCTATTAATCCTTTTGAGTTCAAATTTGAAATAATTCCTGAACAATCAACTCCTCGTATTTGCTCAATAAAAGATTTAGTAACAGGTTGATTATAAGCAATAATTGCAAGAACTTCCATCCCAGCTTGAGATATAGAAACATTTTTTTTAATATTCATAATTTTTTTAACATATTCTGCATACTGTGTTTTGGAGCACATTTGATATTTATCGTTAAGTCTTAATATACAAATCCCACTCGTGTTAGAATCAAATTTATCTATTAATATATCCAAAATATTTCTAATAATATTTTTATTAGAATTTAAAGCTTGAGATATTTTGTTTATATCTACCGGATCTCCACTTGCAAATAAAATTGCTTCTATAGCAGATCGAAGTTCATTTACTTGCATTTTGCACTCCTTCGTTTTATTATTTTAATTTTATAATCATCATCTAAAATAACTCTGTTAGCTTTTATAAGTTCTAATAAAGCTAAAAATGTAGCAATTTTGTCTGATTTTTCATTGCATTTTAAAAATATATCATTATAACTAATCTCTTTGGTTTTAAAAAGTAACTTTAAAATAAATATAATCTTAGATGATACAGATACAATTTTTTTATAAACTATTTCTGAAAATACCTCATTTTTAATTGAATTTTTAGGATTAGATTTTCCAAAACAAAATTTATATGCTTCAACAATTTCATTAACATTGTGTATTCTATTATATTCATCGCTAAATTCTATTTCTAAAGCATCTCGAGTGAATAAATCTAAATTCAACATATTAAAAAGAATTCCAGCTGTTTTTTTGCAATCACGATACTCAATTAGTTCTCCTACTAATTCTTCTTTAAACTCTTCTGATTCATTATGTTTAGGCAACAAAGATATCGTTTTTAAATATACAAGCCTTGCTGCCATTTCTAAAAATTCACTTGATATATCTGGATTTTTTTCATTTATAGTCTTTATATGCTCCAGATACTGCTCTAACAAAACTGATATTTCTATGTCATAAATATTTAATTTGTTTTTAGATATTAAACTTAAAAGGAGGTCTAGTGGTCCTTCAAACTCAAGCAGCTTATATGATATCTCTTCCATAAATAATAAATTACATAAATGAGTTCAAAGTTGAAAATAAACCTTGAAACGGCAAACTTGCAAAATTCATTATTAACATAAATATGTTGTTTTGTAAAAATCTTAAAGGAACACTAAAAACTCCAAATAATAACAATATAAATAGTATCATAGTAATTGCCATTTGATTTTGATAATATTTGTTAAGAATCTTATCAGGCAAAAACGATTCTAATATTTTAGAACCATCCAATGGAGGAACCGGAATCAAATTAAACACTGCTAACCCTATATTAATAGAAATATAACTCCCAAAAAAGGATTGTAACAAAGAAAATCCCATAGTATTAATAGAATTCTTAAACAACGCCAAAATTCCATAATATAAAAAAGCACCTATTAATGCTGCCACAATATTAGACATAGGCCCCGCTGCTGCAGTAAGAGCCATGCCATACTTAGGTTTTCTGAAATTTCTAGGATCAACAGGAACTGGCCTAGCCCACCCAAACCCAAATAATAAAATACAAAACGCACCCATTGGATCTAAATGTGCTAAAGGATTTATTGTTAACCTGCCATTATACTTGGCAGTTTTATCTCCTAATTTATAGGCTACCCATCCATGAGCTAATTCATGTAACGGTAAAATAAAAAATACAATAAAAACAACTGAAAGTATTCTCATAAAAACCATACTAATGGTTAAATTAGAATTCATAAACCAAAACATTCATTTTTCAACTCCATTCTATAGTTAATTATACTTATTTTTTATTAAAAAACAAGACAAGATACAACACAAAAAATAAAAAAGAGAACTTAACCAGCAATAAAAAAATCGCGTTATATTGGTCCTCTTTTAAATTCATTATATTATTTTTATTTCCAATTTATTATTTACAGTAAGTGAAATTTTTTCAATATCTTTCCCAAAATTTCCCACCATTGCATTCGCAATTTTATCTTCTACTTCTTTTCTAATATAATTTCTTAGATCTCTAGCTCCATTTTTCCCTCCTATTGATTTTTTAGAAATAAAATCAACAGATTGATTATCATAATCAAAAATTATATTCTTTTCAAGCAAAACATCTACATATTCATTTAACATTATTTTTGTAATACTTTTGTAATTTTCTAAATCAAGATCTTTAAATATAATAATATCATCTAATCGGCTTAAAAATTCTGGTCTTAAAAATTCAGACAAAGCCTTTAAAACTTTTTCATTAGACATTTCCAACTGTGTCTTTCCAAATCCTAACCCATGATCCTTTTTATTGCTACCAGCATTAGATGTCATAATTATAATTGTATTCTCAAAATTCACAACTTTTCCATGCGAATCTGTTATTCTTCCTTCATCTAAAATTTGAAGTAAAATATTTAAAACATCTGCATGTGCCTTTTCAATTTCATCTAATAATATAATCGAATACGGGCGTCTTCTCACTTTTTCTGTTAATTGCCCTGCCTCCTCATACCCAACATATCCCGGAGGTGATCCTATTATTCTAGAAACAGAGTGTTTTTCCATAAATTACGACATATCTAAACGAATTAACGCATCAGGAGAATCAAAAAGTTCTTTAGTTAAAACTTTTACAAGCTCAGTTTTACCAACTCCTGTAGAGCCCACAAATATAAATGATGCCGGTCGTCTTCTTGGGCTTATCTGAACTCTATTTCTTTTAACTGCATCAACTACTGCCTTTATTCCTTCATCTTGACCAACAATTTTTGTTTTAATAATATCTTCTATATTTGAAAGTTTACTATATTGGTTTTCTTGAACCTTTGAGGCTGAAATACCTGTCCATGTTTCTATAACATGAGCTATATCATCATCAGTTACATATTTATTAAGTGCATTTTTCGAAATATCTTCTAATTTCTTTTCTTTACAAGCTAAATCAACCCTAATTTTTGCTAAATATTCATAATCTATATCTTCACTTGAAGAAATAGTTTCTTCACGACATTTTAAAGTTTCTATTTCGCTTTTAATATGATCATATGTTTCTAATTTCTTGTTTCTTAAAGCACAACGTGCACAAGATTCATCTAATAAATCTATTGCTTTGTCTGGCAAAAATCTATCGGTAATATATCTTTCAGAAATCTTCACACAATTTCGTATAAGGGTATCTGATATTTTTACTCTATGATATTTTTCATAGTAAGATTTAATTCCTATTACAACATCTATCGTATCTTCTATCGATGGTTCTAAAATTGTTACTGGTTGAAAACGTCGTTCGAGCGCGGAATCTTTCTCTATGTATTTTCTATATTCATTAAATGTTGTTGCTCCAATAACCTGTATTTCTCCTCTAGACAACGCAGGCTTTAAAATATTCGCTGCATTCATAGTTCCTTCTGCATCTCCTGTAGCAACTAGATTATGCACTTCATCTATAAATAAAATTATATTATTAGCTTCTTTAACTTCTTCGATAAGACCTTTAATCCTGCTTTCAAATTGTCCTCTAAATTGTGTCCCTGCAACAAGTGATGTTAAATCTAACAAATATACTTCTTTTTTCTTTAATCTATATGGTACATCTCCATTAACAATTTTTATTGCTAATCCTTCAGCAATCGCAGTTTTTCCTACTCCAGGTTCACCAATTAAGCAAGGATTATTTTTAGTTCGTCTACTTAGTATATGAATAACCCTTGATATTTCTTTAGTTCTTCCTATAATTTGATCAATTTCTCCATTTTTAGCTTTTTTAGTTAAATCATAGCAATATAAATCTATATTTTTTCTTTTTTTATTTTTTTTATCTTGTTTATTTTTTTCTTTTTTTTGTTTGCCTGATATTTTTTCTTCTGATTTATTTTCTTGTTCTTTTGAAGAATTTAAAACATTATTAAAAAACGAAGGAAAAGTAGCTGCCCCTCCTTGGCTAAAATCAGAATTTTCTAAATTTTTAAATTCTTCTGTATTCATAAATTCATCTAATTGATCTTGCATAACTTCTAAATCTTCATTACTAATTCCCATTTTATCCATTATATCTGTAACAGGTTTAATACCCATTTCTTTTGCACACATAATACATAGGCCTTGTGAAGAATCTGATTTTGAAGCATTATTCGATAAAAAAACTACTGCAGGACGTTTGTTGCATCTGGAACAAAGCATAATATTTCTCCTTATTAATTTTAAGAACTTTTATATATTTTATTATTATCCTTTTATATGACTTGTCATTTTATCTGTATTTTCTTTTAATATATTTAAAAAAAGAATAAAATATTTCAACAATGCAAACGCCATAAATATTAAAGTTATACTCATTAAAATAGTAATTAATTCAAGATTTTCAATTCCCCATATTGCTTTTAAAAAAACTATAATTCCTACTGCAACATAAAACGAAGTTGTAGCTAACTTTCCATACCATTTTGATGATTCTGGAACTTTTTTCTTTTTAAGCAACACTATGCTAGCTGAAATCATTAAAAATTCTTTTAATAATAGTAAACAAACAATAAAAATTATGCTAGGAATTTTTATTGCCAAACAAATAACAACTGAAATTACAGTTAGTTTATCTGCAACAGGATCTAATATAGCTCCTAGTTTTGTAATTTGATTAAATTTTCTTGCAATAAGGCCATCAAAAAGGTCGCTTAATCCAGATACAATAATTATAGACATTGATACCAAATAATTATCTCCTAAAAAATAAAATATAAAAGGTATCAAAATTAATATTCTAACTAATGACAATATATTGGGGATATTAACATTTTTTACTATAGTATCATAATTTAATTTCAAAATATCTCCCCCCTGTTATATATTATACATATATACACTAAATTTTTGTTGTAAAAATTTCAGAAAAAAAATTATAAATAGGATTTTTATAATAAAATATTTTAAATATTCCTGTTTTCATAATATTTTCTTCACTAAATAAAGCTGGTGTATAATCAATTACTTGAATATATGTTCTTAATAAAACCATAAAAACTAGTAATATAATTATAACTTTTAACAAACCAAACAAAGCACCTAATGTTCCATCCAATTGCCTTAAAATTGGTAATCTAGTAACTCTAGAAATTGTTCTAACTAAAAATCTCAAAGGAATCCATGCAAGTGTAAACACCAGCGTCATTACTATAGACTTAATGATTGAAATTATTACCGGTTTTATAATTTTTTCTATTTCTACAACTGCACTATTCGAATTATTTTCTATAACTCTATTTATTATTTCAGGAGTTACTCCAAAAACACTCATTGGTTTAGATATAAATATAGGCAAAGATTCTGTAATAATTAACCCTTTATTATTTATAGAAGACTGTATGCTTTTTTCTAAAGCTAATTTTATTTGCTCAATTATATATCCACTAATAAAAGTATCATAAATTAACTGAGAAATTATCCCCGCTAACCAAAATGACAAATACAAAATCAAAATTGAGCATATGAACCCAACAAAAGAACGAACAAATCCATGTTTATACCCTAGAATAACAAACAGCGTTATTATTCCCAGTATAGCCAAATCTATTAATATTGGCAAAATTATTATCCCCCTTAAAATTTTAACGATTAAAATCCCATATTTTAATCGTTATTTTACCATAATGTTAATTATTAGACAACATTTTTATATACTTCATCTGCAATAAATTACAAATACAATTTAAATTAAATGTATATTTTGTAAATTTTGCCAATTCCTAGCCCATAAACTAAATTATTAGGCAACAATTCTATTTGTTTAACAGTACTTTCTAGAGAAATCTCATTTTTTTTATTTGATTTATTATATAAATAAATTTTATCATCATCTAAAATAACAACATTATTATTAACCATAGATATATCATTTACTTTATATTCTGTAGAAAAATTAAATTTTTGTTTACCTATTTTATTAAACCCAATAATATCACAATTCCTTCCATCTACAGTAGCTGATAGTACTAAAGCCAATCCGTCATTATTAATAGTTTTAAAACATTTTATTTCTTTTTCTCCATAAAAAAAATCAGTTTTAGTTCCCCTTGATGCATTAATAAATATAGACCCTTTATCCCCAACTGCTACAGCATTTTTATCATCTACAAACGATACTGAAAAAATCATATTATTATCATTATTTTCTAAAATTGCACGAGGTGTTTCACTTTTAAAATCAAAAATATAAATAGCCGATTTAATTCCTAAACCATCAGAAAACACACCAGAAGCTATCGCTAAATTCCCTTTACTATTAATACAAACATCTGTTATATAATACTTGGAAAAATAATATTTATATTTTTGTTCATTTTTTTTTGAAAATAATTTCAATTCGCTTAAATATCCTGCACATTCATTTAAAATAATATATGTACCATTGGAAGATATAT
>CAYJNP010000010.1:0-12076 GCA_964371665.1 uncultured Eubacteriales bacterium
CCCAATCAATATCCGTCCGTGGCGAAGCTGGATATCGCAACAGATTCCGATTCTGGAGATCGAGGGTTCAAATCCCTCCGGGCGGACCACTCTACCTAACAGCGAAGTAAATCACGCCTAGCTATCCCCTTATTGTCGATCTGTGCTAAATGTGTTTAATTAGTTCATTTTTTAAATTAAAACTTAAGCTATATTTCTAAAAAATATTTATTAAAAAGCCAAACACAATTCTAAAATTTAGCTTTTTATGTTTTTAATATTTATATTATTTAAGATTAAATTATTAATAATAAGTTATAGTTAAATTAAAATCTATTTTAAAATACTCGACTTAATTATTAAAAGTAAAAGTTGAGGCTATATGTGCAGGAATAAATTCTTGTGCTTTTTTTTGTGCCTGAATTTGAGTAGAAATAGTATCAAAAAAACTAATACAATTCACTTCTATTTCACTACTTCCTAAATTTTCTGTAATTTCTACTTCCATACCTGAAGACATCAGTGCTTCTGTAATTTTACTTTTATTGAAATCGTTAGAAGTTATTGAAGTTCTATATATTAACATTGTTCTTCTTTTGTATAAATCAAGACCTGTTCTAACATAATCAAATAATTTTTCTCTAAGTTCTAATCCATATGTTTGCGATGTATTAATAAAACATTCTCTTTCTAATTCTTCGAGTTTTTGATTAATCATATTAAAAGCAACTGAATAGGCTGAAAGTTCTGCACTAATCTTACTATTTATTTCTAAATTATATAACCCTAAAGGAATTAATTTGTTTTTCATAGATGTTATTGAATCCATTGTATCACCTCTTAAAATAAAATTAATTATTAATTTGGAGATTCTGTAATTTGAATTAAATTTTTAACCGCTAGAGTAGAATCAGATATTGTATAATCTGAAGTAGGTAAAATTATTGTATAATTATCAACACCTTCTGTATGATAAAAAACCTCATAAATATCTGCTAATTTAAGATTCTCACCAATTTCTAATTTATCGAAATAATTTTGAAGATTCACTTTGCAACTTTCAATAACGTCTAAAGATTGATATCCAGTTTTTATAGTGATAGTAGCAGATACAGATACATTAAAAACAGAAGGAGATTTTACTTGAACATCGACATTAATTTCTCTAAAATTAGAAATTTGATCGCTTACTTGAGAAAGTAATTCTGAAGATACTAACCCACCTTTAGCAGCTATATATATATCAACCGATCCGCTACCTCTTGGTTTAGATACAATACTTGCAGAGTTAACTCCCTCAAACGCTAGTGCACAATCGCGATAAAAAGCACTATTAGCTCCATTAGATATATTCTTATAGCTATATAAAACACGCTTTCTGAGTTCTTCGTCTGTTTCTTGTGAAGTTCCTCCTGTAAAAGCTGTAGAATTTATAACAGAAATTATTCCAGCAGGAGGAGTTATTAATATATTTACCATGTTAGTTGATAAATTAGTATCTTCTCCTCCTACCTCTGATTCAGCTAAAACTGATACAGTAGTATCACCAGCAGGAATAATTGCATCCAACAAAGTAACAACCCTAATTCCTTCTATTTGAGCTGTTGAACAAATAGTACCAGCAGGAATAAAGATATCGTTGCTTCTTGCATAAGTACATGAAAAAATTAAAGTTCCTCTAGATTTAGATGCAACTTTTCTAATTATACCTCTTTGCTGAGCATGCAGATCTAAATAAAATTCTGTCGCTGTTTGAGGAAACATTTGTGTTTTAAGCCAATCTATATTACTATTTATCGAAAAAAGTTCCCCAGCTAAAAGTTTTAACCTAATTCCTATGTCAGAAGCATCATCAGGGGAAAATCCTGCAAGTTCTGTGAACTTTTCATTCATAGAGCGTAATAGTGTTTCATATGTAATAGTCAAATTAAAATATCCACCTTTCCTATATTATTTCCATTTATTGATAAGTAAAATTGTAAATTTGCAGTTAAATTATCTTCATCATTGGTCACAATAACATTATCAACTTCACATAACGACATTGAATCTAAAGTTTCTCTGGCCAAACTCAACGCTTCTTCTTGAAGATATATAGAATTAATATCTAATTTAAAAAGTTCACTTCCAAAAGCCTTATCGTATATAAAACTCCCTTTTTTAACTTTCAACCTAATGTATGCCATTTGCAAAATTTCTTCTGTATCTGATATATAAAATGGAATTCCTCTTGCATCTAATTTAAAATCGCCATTTATAAGAGCCGTATCCATATCTATTCCTCCTGAGGAGCTATAGTTTGTCCATTTATAACTACTTCACCTGTATTTTTTAATATTATATTTGCTCCACCAGCCGAATAAAGCATAAGTTCACCTGGCTGAAGATTTTTATTTTCCATAATAACTCCAGGACAAATACTTTTTTCTCCTACTGCTAATACTAAAGTTTGATCTCCCAGTTCTGGTATATAAGAAATTCCTTTAGGAGCAATTACAGATATATCTCTATATTCATTGGAACTCTGAACCATTATTTTTGAATTTGAAACATGGCTAACTTCAGCTGATACACTTTGCTCTCGTTTAAATTTTTCATTTGAAACTAGTTTATTAGACATCCACATAATTAATCTCCTTTATACATAGTAATGTCAGTGGTTTCTCCTAAAGAATCTAATTTATATTTAACTTTAGAAACAACTAAATTTTTTAAATATTTAAACTTATTATCATTAATAAAAACTTTAGAACCTATATTAATATTTATAAAACCAATACATTTAGCTAAAACTTCATAAGACTTAATATTATTATTTACAATATAATTATTTGCAAAATTTACAGGATCTTTAAAGCTATCTGATATATCCAAATATCTTTTTCTAATAATTCCATTATCAATTGCATTTTCATTAGTAACTTTCGTTATATAATTATCCTCTTTAACTGTTTTTATATATACTTCTGATATTTTATTATATCTAAAATTATTTATCTCTATAGTTTTATATTTTATATCTCCTAAGTTATCTAATATTATATTTTTATTATCACTAATCATATTTGAAATATATATAGTTTTATCTTTTTTAATTATAGGTTTTAAATCTAAATATGTATCGCAAAATTTTTCTAAAACTTCCCATTCGCTCATACCTTTATAAACCACAAATGTATCACAAAATTTAGTATCATCACCAATATAATTTGTGAATCCGTAAGGTTCAATATGTCTTTGAAAAATAGTTTTTAGCGATACATTATTATAAGTTTGAGGCAAAGCTTCATTGTCTATTAATAATGCTGCTGTGCTTCTAGCATATATTTTGAGAAATGCCCCTGTGCTAGATACTTCAAAAATTTGTTCATCTACAATTCCATCAAATATAATATTTTCGTTATCAAAGATTAATATATTTTTAATTTCTGATATCTCATTTGTAAAACAAAAACAAGCATAAACACTATCAGCTGGTGTATTATATGCCATATTTATTTCTAAAGAAACAGGATCACCTATATCAAATTGTTGGCCATCAATAGTTACACCTTTAAATATCATTTTAAAACCACCTTTTGGCCTATCGTTAATTCATCTGGTCTTTTTATACAAACATTCAAATCAATTAATGCTTTTAAGGTTAAATTATATATCTCAGCAATATCCCATAATGTTAGAGAATATTTATCGACTATATGATATTCCGGCATAAAATCTTTCAAAGATTTTATATGCTCTAAAAACTCAAATTCATATTTAATAAGGTTAGGAGAAGAATCAGCAGTTAATTTTAAAGAATAAAAAACTGCCAAAAAAGGAGCTACCTTGGGAATTCTAAGATACGAAATTCCACCTGATTTAAATACCTTATAAAGAATATTATATTGATTAATAGCATCTTCTCCAAAAAATTCACCTTCTCCAATTACTATCCTTTTTTTTAGTCCATAATCTTGAAATTGATTTCCGTTAAATGGAATTTCTTGTTCTTTTAAATTACGATACTGAGAAACCTCAATTTTTTTAGGATTATTTTTCCATTTATAAGATTTATAAACCATACTTTCAAAACTCACTAAAATCCACTTCCCAAATTCAAATCAAAATTAGCACTATATCTTCTGGAATCTCTTTCAAAATTTTTAGAAATCATATCTAGATCATATGTAATTTCACTAGTTTCAATAATATTTTTTTGATTCATATCTTCAAATTCATCTTCTTTAGTATCTTGATTTTCAAAATATATTGATTGATTCATTTATATTTCAACTCTTTTCTTTGCACTAATTTTGACATTTTCAAAAACTGAATCATTAATTTTACATGATTCATTTATTTTAAACCATTCACAACCAGAATATTTGATGTTTTTATTTGGTTTGGAAATTATAACATCGAAATTATTAAGATCATAAAAATTAATAAACTCATCAAATAATTCATCTAAACAATAAATTCGTGAAAATTCTAAAATGTAATTTATTTTTCCTGGTACTATAGCAACCGTCTCAAAACTATCAAAAGATTCAATATATCTATTTTTCCTTGTGGATATAGATTCGTACCCTTCCACTATAGCAAGTTTTTTTTTATTAATTTCTATATAAACATCTTGACTTGTGGGAATTTTAATTTTTATCATTTTTCCCCTCCTGAACTTTTAATATTTAATAATCAAAATTTTCAAGAAATTATTAACTTATAGTAATATTCATTTTAATAATACATTCTAGAACTAAACTCTCAGCATAATTATCAAATTTAATATCTAAGCACTTAATACCTATAATTTCATGTTTTATGTCACTAGAAAAAATGCTATCACATATATCAGAAAAAACATTTATTAAATCTGTTCCTGCACCATTCATCTCAGGATATATTTTTAAACTAATTGAAATATCTAAATTTTTTCCATAACAGCTTATATTATTTGTTATTCCAAGATAATTCCCAAGTGATTTATCTTTTATATCTATACTTTTAATTCCTAAGGTAACGCAAGTTTTTTTAAAAAGATTTGGTTTTTTTTGGTGCCTATAAGAATCAACAAAAGATATATAATTTAAATTAGAATCTTCAGATAAAATGTTTTTAAGTTCAAAAACAATATCATTAAATATTATCAAAACAAATTCCCCTTTCTTCTAATTTTTATCAGGAACATATTCTTTTAATATAGCTCTAATATATATTAATTCATCCTTTATATAAACTCTATTAGTCTTTATTATTAAATACGATTTAGAATTAGATTCAATTATAGTATCTAGTGGATAATCATCTATTTTTATATCGGGTAACCCTATATATAAATAATTATTCATATCAATAAGGCCTGAATCTAAATAATAATTTATATTATAATTTTTTTTAGATTGATTTAAAGGTTGAATAAAAGCTTTTGTATACTCATAATTTTGATTATCAGGAATAATAATTTTCACTGTTTGCCCATATTCTTTAATATTTGTATAAGCGATATTATTACTAATAATCATTTATTTCACCTGCCCAAAATAAAAATCTTTATCATTAATAATATCGCAAATAGAATCTTTAGCTTCATTCCATATTTTTTTAGCAATTTTCACTGATAATTCAAAATCATTTTCTATTTTAATATCTCCTGCATTAAACTTTTCCATTCCAGTTCCAGAAGATCTATATAATGTATACTTATAAAATGTAAGAGCGGCAGCGGCAGTGGTGAGCCGCCTGCTGTTAGCATCAACATTAACAGTTTCTTTTAAAATCATTTTTATTTCTTCTGCCGCATCACTACAAAGAGTTAACCATGGTGAAGCTTCTTCTAATGTTAAATTTGCAATTAAAGCAAATCTTGTTAAAATATCTTGTATATTCAAAAAACAGCTCACCCCTTATTTAAATTTAAAATGTCATAGTTTTGCTAGCTTCACTAAATATTTTTGCAAAACCTGAGATATTACTAATGCAAGTTCTTTCAAGTTGTCTATCTATAATTTTGTCATGATCTATAATAATTTCAGAAGCTTGAACCATTTCTAATGCACAGCTTTTATCTAATCCTATAATTTTATCAGTACTAAAATTTGGAGCATGAATTAAAGTAGCGCCTGCAGGAGTAACTAAGTTACCTGTTCCATGAAAATTAAGTCCAGCGTTAGTATCTTTCATTTCGGTTATAGCCAAAATAGCTTTTATTGCATTTGTATTACCAATCATAGTTGTCATTTTATGAGGACTTAGTGAAGCCCAAAGAGTAACTAAATCAAAATATGCTAAAGATGATCCAGATTTTGAATTTCCTGTAGCAGCATTATTGTTTCCATCACCATTTAAAAGAACATCAACAGCATCATCAAGTTGAGCAGATGCAATATATGATCCTATTTGTTTTAACATAACAGTAAAAAGATCTAAATGTTGAAAACGTAAAGCTTCATATGAAGCTACAAGCATTCTTCCTCTTTTATGTAAATTTACAAGATTATTTTGAGTTGTTACAATAGTTTCTGGAATTAAAGCTGTTTCAGATACATTTGAATTATTAGCATCACTAAAATTAGCAGTAATAGTTCTATAATCTATAGCATTAATTTTAGTTATAGTTGCAACTATTTCTGATAAAACATTTACTTCATCCATACCTTGTTTAACAGCACGCGATATATATTCTGGAAATAAAACTGCAGAATCACTAGATTCAAAAAATTTATCTACTACATCTGAATTTTGCCCACTAACTTTAATGTTGAATCTTTTTAATTGACGAGAAAAAGCATCTAGCCCAGATAATTCTGTATTCTCATAATTTTCAGATGGATCTAATTTTTCAAGAGTTTTTGAAAGCCCTTCTCCTGCATACATACCTTTTTCTAATTTAATTGAGTCATAAAAAGACATATAAAAACCTCCTATATAATTTTATTTTTTAAAATATAAATCCTAAAGTTTTATCTGTTGAATTCACTTCAACAATTAATACATTTTTACCATTAGTTGAATCTGGTTTAAATGCAGAACTACCATCAGCACAAATTTTACTATATCCAACAGTAGGGGTAGTTGTACCGGAATAAGTAGAGCTTACATACCCTCTCATTTGCACTCCAACATAATCATTTTTAATACTTATAGCAATTCCACAAAAATTATCTTCATCGCTACAATCAACAACTGTATTATTTCCACTAATTTTAACGGGTGATCCAATGGTTACAGAGATTCCTTTTTTAAAAGTTAAAATTTTTTTATCATATCCATTAAAAGATACTCCCATAATAATGAATCCTGCCTTTCTTTTTTAAATTGATCAAATTTATATAAAAATTTAAATTAGATCCAAATCCAAATACAATCCCTAAATTTTAAACTCTGTATTTTGTTTTAAAGTTTTCTGATTTGAAATTTTTTGAGAGCTCAGTTGGGGTTTTTTAACTGAAAGTTTATCTTGATTTTCAAATGATTTTTTAAAAGCTTTTAATTCTTTTAATGTCATTTTTTGTGCCACTGATTTAACTATCGAAGTATCCAAATTGGGTTGACATATTAAATAAAGCCTAAGAACTTCTTTTCTTAAATCTTCCTTATATATTTTTCCCTGCTCAGCTTCTTCTTTAAGTTCAGAAATAAAATTAAAAAATTTAATAGATTCCTTAGAATTTAATAAAACTTCTTTACCTAAACTCATTTCTTTAATAATTGCATTCATGCTAAACGCACCTCCCTTCTCATTAAAATGAAAGGATTTTATTACTCCCGCATTTTTCTGAGCAGGAACTGCTACAAACGACCACTCATAAGCATCTTTAGGGTCTTCAAGTTTGATATAGCAAATTTGTTGATCATCTAAATATTTTCTACCTTTTATATGTCTGCAAGGATTCAATTTGTAATTAGATGAACAAATAGAACATATCATATTGCTAATATTACAAGATATGCTTACTTCTTTTTTAATCCCTGAATCAATTTCTAATATAAAATCGTTATTTTTTTCTAATCTTGGAATATAAGCTTTAGCAACAAGCCTATAATAAGGCTCTCCGTAACTAGTAACTTTTTCAGAAACATTTTCAACTTTACAAGAAAATATTCTAGAATTTTGATTTTTGCTTTTAGCATTATGATCAAATATTCCTGTTTTACCTAAAAATAAAACTGCGAGTTTATCTAAAGAATCTTTTGAAAAACATTCATTTTCTCTATCAATTTCATTGTCACAAAGAACTACAGAAAAAATATAAATTTCATCACTTTTAAAATTTCTTCTTGTATAATTATTAATTAATTTTAAATCATCATTTGTAGATACCCTATAAGAAACATCTTTTAAAATATAACCATTTTTCACAAAATTTCCTCCTAATCATTTTCTCTAAGCTTTTTTTCTATTTCTTGGGCCTTCGCAGATAGCAATTTCGCATTTGCAGTTTGAACTTCATCTTGAAGATTAATATCGTTCCATTCAATACTATAATGGCTATTAATCCCATTTAATCTCATCCAAAGTGAACATATTTTAGAAATTACAGGATTAAGTAGCCTTCTATATGTTTCTAGTTCACTTGTAAGAATATCTGCTTGTTGGGACGACATTCTTTCAGTGCTTGACCAAGAAAGTCCTAATAAAAAAGGAGGAATAGAAAGCTTTGATACGATTTGTTCCAACATTTGTTTTGCCGGAATATTACTATCTAAAATCTGATTATCAGCACCTATAACTTTTATGTTAACATCCCCAACTGCAACAAAATCACTAACTCCATTTGTGTTTTGCATAGCTTTTTGCCACGCAGAAACAATTTGATTAGCACGCTCTTGTGCACAATTCGTAGGCATAGATTCATTACCAGGATTATATGTAACAGCAAATCTAACATTCCCAACTCTTTCCCAATTTGTGCCTACACTATGATATATTTTAAGAAGAATATCGCTCACAAATGGTAGTCCCTTCAAAATAGAAGTTCCATAAACTTCACCAGGAACAGGATTCAAACTAGAAATTAAAATAAATTCTGGATATTCAACTAAAATATTTTCGCCTTTAATTTCTTTTCTATATATTAAAAGTTCTAACGGATTTTCTCCTACCTTAAGTTCAACATCTTTTAAAGATGCATTATACAAAGCTGATATATCAGTAAATGAATTATTAGGAACAATTTCTCCAACAGAAGTTCCAAAAGTTAAAAGCTGATCTAAATAAGTTGCAATAAAACTATCTACCCCATTTCTACTTGACCCTACTTGTATTTCTAATAAGAATTTGTTAATTTCATATTCAATCTGTTTATCATCGCAAACTATTTTAAAGTTGCCTATTAATCTAATAATTTTAGATATAGCTGCATCGATAATAGGAACAGCCTCTCGAATAGCTAAATAAAGCTTTTGATGATTTTTAGATCCAGTATTATATTTACTAATTGAATAAAAAGGGTGCTCTTTTTTTGAATAAGATGATGTCTGGACAGCTAAGTTAGGTTCAGGTGCTTTTTTTTGTTTAAATTTTAAAAAATTCATTTTAAAAAATTTCATCTCCTAGCTGCAACAACAATAAAATTTGTATTGTCTTGCATTAAAATAGTGGAAACAAAGTATCTAATATCATCCATTGCGTGATCATTTTCTTTTACGGGACTATCTTTATTCCCACTGCTATCCCATCTATAAAGAGAAAACTCTCTTATGCTATCTTGACAAATATCGCAAATCTTTATTTCTTCTTTTTTAAGCAAAGTAGAAACTTCTCTTATCCCATCGATAACATTATTTTTAGCTTTAATAACTTGAAATTTACCATATCTTTTTATAAGTGTTATAAAACTAGCAGCAGAAGGGTCTATCACAACAGAATCTATTTTAATTTTATTTCCAAGGTCTAATAAGGCTTGATAATGTTCTTCATCAGTTCTTTGTATCCCTAATTTTCTTGAATCATAATAATATTCCTTAATCCTATACCAAACTTTGTTATGTAATCCCCATAATCCAAATGAAGAAGGATTCACCGTACCATAATCACAAGATATAATATATTTATCAAAATCACATTTCGGAACAGGTACAAATTTTTCTAAATCAGACATTTCAGGATATACAATACCTTGAGCAGCAATCCATTTACCTTCAATAAATCTATCATAAAAAGTGCCACGATAAAGAGTTTTATATCTTTTTATCATATGTGGCATTAATGATGGATTGTCTTCCATTTTAAAATGCAGATATAAAGCATTTTTCTTCTTATACTCTTGAATCCATTCTCTATAAAACCAATGACCCGGATATTCAGGATTACAATTAAACCAAAATTTAGATCCTTCTACCGAACATCTAGCAATAGCTTGTTCAACAAAAGATTGTGGCATTAACGCAACTTCATCAAATAAAATTCCCGCCAAAGTAATTCCTTGAATCAAACTAGCAGAAGATTCATCTTTGCCTCCAAATAAATAAAATTTGTTTGTTTTTCCCATATAAGTTATATCAATAAAATTTTCAGATATCTTTTCATAACATTTAAAACCTAAATCATTAAGTGTAGGAATTATAATATTTATGATATTCCTTTTCAGAGATCTAATAGTTTTCCCACAAATAGCAAAAAAAGAATTATTAAACGAATAAAAAGCCCACGCAAAAAATGATATAGACATACAAACAGTTTTTCCGCTTCTAATAGCACCATCACAAATCAAAGCATCTTTATTTTTATATGTGCTTTCCTTGCACCACCAAGAAAGAGCAATCATTTGTTTTTTTGAAAAAGAATTAAATTTTAAATACATTATTGCTCCTTTTAAATTAATTATTAGGTTCAAATAATTCAGCAGATTTTTCTAAAGCACTATAAAAAGATTTTTCGTTATCAATATTGCTAATTCTTATATTTTCTAATTTTTCAAGTGCCTTTAATCTATCAAAAAATTTAATTTCGATTCCTCCTCCTTTAATTTTTTTTATTTCAGATACATTAAATAAATCCATATTTTCAAGTTGTACATCACTATAATCTTCTAAATATAAAAGTTTAATAACATCTGAAATAGTTCCAAAAGCAAGGCGTTCATACCCACAACAAGCTTTATAAATAAGATTTTTTCTTTTTTCCTCATAAAGTCTTTCAATTTCAAAATTTATTTTTGGTTCAAACAATAAACTGGTTCCAAATTTTTCAGGGTTATTAATATATCCCGCTTTAATAGCAGATTCTTTAATATTTCCCGTGTGAACATAATTAAGGCAAAAATTTTGTTCTTTTTCATTAAGAATAGTTTTTGAAATATCTTTTTTCATAAAACCTCCTAAAAAACATATCTTCAATAATCATAAATAAATAGCTATTTTTTGTTTTAAATAGAGCAACATTTTAAAAATAATTATAAAAATAAAAAAAATCGCCTTGTTAAAACAAGACGATTAATTATAAAAATATTTTATTTTTAAACTACTAATTATCACCTACTCCGATATTCAAGCTCAAAATATGAAGTAATTTGGCCTTTGTAATAGGTTTCAATTTCTTCTAAACTATTATAGATATTAACTGCACTATCATTTAATACTATATATTTTCCTTCTTGATCATCCTTAACAGTTGTGAAAATATGTCCTCCTGTAATTATAATAATAAAATGTGCCTGGCTCTTTTTAAAATTTTCAGCAACCATTAATTTATTATCAAAAAGCCTAGAAGATGCATCAAAAAAATAATTTGCTAAAAAATGACTTGGATTTTCTCTCTGTAGTGCATTAAATATACCCTCGTGACTAGCAGATTTACTATTATCAGAAGTACCATACAACACATCCATAAAAGCTCCGCTTTTACCTTGATGTTTTAAAAGTTGAGTACTTTGTGGAATTCTGCTCATTAAAATATCTATCATAAATTCATTTGATATAGTAACTCCTTTTTGCATTTCTATAAATAACAATTTCAATATAAATGTTACTGGTTGTGACACTTCATCAACTTCCATACTTAATATTGACTCTCTAATTATAGAATAGTGATATAAAGCTTGAAATACGACATTATAGTAGCATGAATTGCCTATGTTTGGCAATCCAGATGCAACTGTTCCATCACTCATTA
>CAYJNP010000011.1:0-943 GCA_964371665.1 uncultured Eubacteriales bacterium
AAAATCATATAAAAAAGTTAAAAGAACAAGCGAAAGCCTGTACTCCATCTAATTCAAATGATATTAATTATAGAATTGCAATTTTATATTCAATGTATTTGGAAATCAAACATACATCAGAATATTTAAAAGATTTTGAACGGAGAGAAAAAAATGCGCAATAGAAAAGTTTCATTAAATAATTTTACAGAATCGCTTATAGGGATATCAAATTTTAAGGAAAGCTGTTTTTCTGAAAATAATGAATATAAAAAAATGTTAGAAATATTAGTAAAAGCAATAGACGGTGAATTAACAAATAGACAAAAAGAGTGTGTTTTAATGTATTATGGCCGTCAAATGTCTCTAAAAGAGATTTCATCAAAGTTAAATATAGATCAGTCAACAATTTCAAGACATTTAAAAAAATCACGATTTAAATTAGAAAAAATTTTAAAATATTATTTTAACAAGCTTAATTCTCAAAATTAGAATATTTTTCGATTTTTACCATGTCTAAATCAGAAAAATTTAAGCTTTTTTTCATTAAACTTAAATTAAAAATGCTAATCAAATCATCTATACAGTTAAATCTGGGAGAGTTTCTTTTTCTAAGTTTGATATTTTTTTTGAATCCTTCACAAAAATAAAAAATTTATGAATATCATTTTCTGTATTTGTGGAAAATATATATTTAGAACTATCACACAATTTTATTAAGGAAGATATAATAGCCTTGGATTTTAAAATTATTTCTTTCCAAAACAACATAAAATCTTCTGGCAAATCTTGAGTAGGCATTAAAAAATCTAAATTTTTTAAGTTTTCTTTTAGCAATTTTTGAATTTGTTCTAATTTTATTAACCATTTTTCTAAAGATTCAGGAATATTACTATACGAAGGCAAAACATCAGAAAAATAAGTATCATATAAAATATTAAAACAATTAAATTTATTTTCTAAG
>CAYJNP010000011.1:953-2082 GCA_964371665.1 uncultured Eubacteriales bacterium
TAGTATTCGCTAAGTTTTCTTTTGCTTATTTTCTTGTTTTCTAAGCTATTCAATAATTTATCTAATGTATAAATATCTTTTTTCGTGTAATCTATATAATCTGGTTTTTCTGGATCACTGTCGCTAAAACCAACTCCTATAATTGTTTGACCGCTCATGGTTCTTTCAACAATTAAATCCTCTTTAGCTCCAATAACAGTGACACTTTTATTTGTAAGATTATAGTATTCACGTGATACATCATAAGCTAATTCGCTTGTGCGATTTCCTAATAAAATTATTCTTCCATTCCAATCATTACTTTTTTCTATATTTTTAGCAAGTAAAGCAATATCTTTAGGACAATAACCATTCTGAGTTATGATTTCTCCTTTTTCATTTTTTTGAGCATGTCCTTCAAATATAATATCTTCCCCTATAATTAATTGATCGTATTGATCCATTTCTTTTATTATATTGTTTATCTTACTATTTTGCATTATTTTCACCTTCAATTATTAATAAAATAAAAAACATGAATCAGAAAAATAAATATATTTATCAAAAGCATTGTATCATACAATTAAATAAAACACAATACTTTAAAACTAATAGTTTTTTTTGGACTAATTTACCAAAAATATTAATGAAATAGTTTATAATAATTCGGAAATTTTTAAATTATTAAAAGAAAGAGAAATTTAATATTATATGTTTATTTAAATGGTTAAAATTGAAAATGCCTAGGAATTTAATAAATAATTTATGTGTTTAACGGGAGTGTTATTACGAAAATAAACTCTAGGAACTCTTCTGTTTATAATACTTATAAGTTCATATCCAATGGTTCCGATGTTGCCAGCAATTTTATCAAAGCTAATATATATATTATTTTCTGTTCCAATTAAAATAACTTCATCTCCAGTATGTACATTTTCTATATTTGTAATATCAACCATAAACTGATCCATACAAATTGAACCTATAATAGGTGCTTTTTGTCCATTGACTATTATAAATCCAAAATTTTTAAAAGATCGCAAATAACCATCCGCATATCCACAAGTGATAGTAGCCACGTTTATATCTTTTATAGTTTTATAGTTTCTACAGTAACCTATAAATTCACCACATTTTACTTTTTTTATCA
>CAYJNP010000011.1:2092-7676 GCA_964371665.1 uncultured Eubacteriales bacterium
ATCATAGAAATAACTGATTTTAGCTCCATTATTGGTTTTAAATTCAATGTTTGAATATCAATTTTTGAAGAAAAAGAAAGCCCATATAATATGATTCCAGCTCTAACCATATCCATTTGCATATCGGGATAGTTTATTATAGCACCACTATTGCTACAATGTTTAAGACCTAAATTTATATTAAATTTTTGAAGTTCCTTACATATATCAGAAAATTGATTAAATTGAATAAGAGTATAATTTTTTGAAACTTTGTCAGTCTCAGATGAAGAAGAAAAATGTGTAAAAATACCAGTACAATTTAAATTTTTATCTTTATAAATTTTTAAAATATCATTAATACTTTTTTTAAAAGAATATTTATTAGAACAAAAACCTAAACGCCCCATTCCAGTATCTATTTTTATATGAATATTAACAATATTTTTTGTTTTATATGCCCACTTAGAAAGCTCAAAAGCATATTGATTAGAAAAAACAGATTGTGTTAAATTGTTATCTGATAAAAATCCAGCACATTCTGGAGGTGTATATCCTAGTATGAGTATAGGAAGCTTACTACAATATTTTCTTATCGAGATAGCTTCTTGAATATTTGAAACAGCCAACCACGACACTCCAAATTGTTCTAAATAACTTGATATTAACTCATCACCATGTCCATAGGCATTTGCTTTAACAACAGCCATAATTTTTGTGTCATTATTAATATATTTTTTAACAATATTTAAATTATGTTCTAGATTATCTATATTTATATTTGCCCAACATCTTTTTAACAAATTATTTATAAATTTCACCTCTTAAAATTTGTTGTGGTAAATAAAAATTACCACTATTGTCTTTTTTAAATGGACATACATTAAAAACGGCATCTATGTTTAAAAGTCCATAAATATGAGGAAAATTAATTCCTTTTTTACCTCTTTTTTCCCATTTGATTTTTGATTTTAGTTTCTCAGTGTTAATAGATAGCAATAAAAGTGAATCATCTAGATTTTTTAGATTATCATTAGCAACGGTTATAATATTATTAATTTTAGCACAATGAATAAAGCCATCTTTTTCAATTGAAAATTTACCATAAAAACCAGTTTGTAGAGCATCGTTCCAATCAGTTTGTTTTGCAATATGTAAAATAATCGAATTCACAATATTTACCATAAATATTCCCTTTCTAATTATAAAAAATATCCTAACACGCCATATGATAATAAAGCCATGATTATTCCGGCACATAAAGTACCAAGTATAATAGATAACAGAGAATTTTTAATAGGAATATCTAATAAAGAAGCTATCATGGCTCCCGTCCAAGCACCTGTTCCTGGAAGAGGAATTGCAACAAAAAGAAATAAACCAAATGTTTCATATTTTAAAACAGATTCACTTTTTCTTTTTATTTTTTGCTCAAATTTATCTATAAATTTTACAAAATTTGTATGTTTTAACCATTCAAATATTTTTTTAATAAATAATAATATAATAGGAACAGGAATCAAAGTGCCTAAAATACAAATTGGTAAAGCTAATTTCCAATTAATATATAAAAATTTTGCAGCTAAGAGTCCTCCCCTTAGCTCTAAGATTGGCATTGTTGATATTATAAAAACAATTAGATTAGGTCCTAAAAAATCATTTAATGAATCAATTAAAGATTTAATTATATTTTCCATAAAATACCTCCAAGTTTAATGCATAATATTAGCTAAATACATTATACTTCAATATATTTAATAATATCAAGACACATTATTTATACATTTTAAAAACTTTTATACCGACTTTACTTATAAATTTTAAAATGATAAAATTTTATAAATAGAAATTTGAATTTTTGGGAGGATTTTTAATATGTCAAGAAAAATGAAAACAATGGATGGAAATAATGCTGCGGCTTATGTTTCATATGCCTTTACCGATGTAGCTGCAATTTATCCTATTACCCCATCTTCGGTTATGGCTGATGATATAGATAAATATGCAACTAGTGGAAAAAAAAATCTTTTTGGAAAAGAAGTTCAAATTACTGAAATGCAATCAGAAGCAGGAGCTGCGGGAGCTGTTCATGGATCGTTAGCTGCAGGGGCTTTAACTACAACATATACTGCGTCTCAAGGGTTACTTTTAATGATTCCTAATATGTACAAAATGGCTGGAGAATTATTACCTAGTGTTATTCATGTTTCTGCTCGTACCCTTGCAACTCATGCCCTTTCTATTTTTGGGGATCATTCTGATATTTATGCTTGTAGGCAAGTAGGATATGCGATGATCTGTTCAAATAGTCCACAGGAAGTTATGGATTTATCGGCAATAGCGCATCTTTCTGCTATTAAAGGAAGGGTGCCTTTTTTGCATTTTTTTGATGGTTTTAGAACATCTCATGAAATTCAAAAAATAGAAACATGGAATTATGATGATTTAGGAAACATGTTAGATTTTGAAGCGTTAGAAAAATTTCGTCGTCGTGCACTTAATCCAGAACATCCAGTAACTAGAGGAACTGCTCAAAATGATGATATTTTTTTCCAAGCTCGAGAATCTTGCAATTTGTATTACGACAAAATACCTAAAATAGTAAACGATTATATGAATGAAGTGAATCAAAAAATAGGAACTAATTATAAACCTTTTAATTATTATGGTGATCCTAATGCAGAGAGAATAATTATTGCAATGGGTTCTGTTTGTGAAACTATAGAAGAAGTTGTTGATTATTTGAATTTTGCTGGCGAAAAAGTAGGCTTAATAAAAGTAAGATTATATAGGCCTTTTATTAAAGAATATTTATTAAATGTTATTCCTAAAACAGTTAAAATTATTTCAGTACTTGATAGAACAAAAGAACTCGGTTCAATTGGAGAACCTTTATATTTAGATATTTTAGCTTCCTTATTTGGAACTGATTTTGCAAATATAAATGTTTTAAGTGGTCGCTATGGTTTGAGTTCAAAAGATACTAATCCAGAACAAATTATAGCTGTATATAAAAACATGAGTTTACCAGAAAGAAAAAAAAGATTTACAATTGGAATTAAAGATGACATAACTTTCCTTTCCTTGCCTATAAATGAAAGCCCTGATACCACTCCAGAAGGAACAAGCTCTTGCAAATTTTTTGGACTTGGTGCAGATGGGACTGTTGGTGCAAATAAAAATTCGATTAAAATTATTGGAGATCATACCAACATGTATGCGCAAGGATATTTTTCTTATGATTCGAAAAAATCAGGTGGGCTTACCATATCGCACTTAAGATTCGGAAACAAACCTATTAAATCAACTTATTACGTAAATAAATCAGATTTTGTTGCTTGTCATAATCCTTCTTATGTTTATAAATATGATATGGTTAGCGATATTAAAGAAGGTGGAAAATTTCTTTTGAATTGTTCTTGGGATTTAAAAGAATTAGATCAAAATCTTCCTAATTATATGAAAAAAATTATTGCAGAAAATAAAATAAATTTATATATAATAGATGGAATTAAAATTGGAAAAGAAATTGGATTAGGTGGGAAAATTAACACTATTCTTCAATCTGCATTTTTTAAAATTACAAACATAATTAAAGAAGATCAGGCTGTTAAATATATGAAGGATGCTGCAACAAAATTATATATAAAAAAAGGTGAACAGATCGTTAAGATGAATCACAAAGCTATAGAATATGGAATGTCTGATGTTATAAAAATAGATATTCCTGAATCTTGGAAAAATATTTCAGATATACCTAAAGATAAAGATATAGATCAAGTTGATAATAAAGAGGGAATACTTAATAAATATGTTAACAATATATTAAAACCTGTTAATTCTTATGAAGGAAATAAATTGCCGGTTTCAGCTTTTATAGATCATGTTGATGGAACTGTCCCACCAGGTTCAGCTGCTTACGAAAAGAGAGGAATTGCAAGAGAGGTTCCGAGCTGGAATTTTGAAAATTGTATTCAGTGTACTTTTTGTTCATATGTGTGTCCACATGCAGTTATAAGACCAGCTATATTAACAGATAAAGAAATTTCTAATGCGCCAAATCAAATTATTTATAAAAAGGCAACAGGAATCCCTCAAATGAATTTTGCTATAACTATATCGACTTTAGATTGTACTGGATGTGGAGCTTGCGCTCAAGTTTGCCCTGGAATGAAAGGTGAAAAAGCTTTAAAAATGAAACCGATTGATTCCCAATTGAAATATCAGGAAGTTTTTGATTATGCTAAAAAATTAGAACCTAAAAAAGAAGTAAATGATAAATTTAAAGAATCTACAATTAAGGGTAGCCAGTTAAAACAGCCATTGCTTGAATTTTCAGGAGCTTGTGCTGGGTGTGGAGAAACTCCTTATGCAAAACTTGCAACTCAATTATTTGGGGATAGAATGATCATTGCTAATGCAACAGGTTGCTCTTCGATTTGGGGAGGATCAGCTCCTGCGACTCCATATACTTTGAATCAAAAAGGGGAAGGCCCTGCTTGGCAGAATTCTTTGTTTGAAGATAACGCTGAATTTGGTTATGGAATTGCCCTTGGACAAAAAGCTATAAGATCAAAGCTTATTGAAAATGTTGAAAAAATATTAAGAGAAACAAAAAATCAAGAATTAAAATTAGCTTGTGAAAAATATATTTCAACGATTAATAATGGGGCAATTAATAAAAGTGATGTTGAAAATTTAATTGAAAAATTAAAATCTAATAATAATGATAATTCTAAAATAAATGAAATATCAAAAGAAATTTTAAAAAACAAAGATTATCTTTCTAAAAAATCTATATGGATGTTTGGAGGAGATGGTTGGGCTTACGACATTGGATTTGGAGGATTAGACCATGTAATTGCATCTGGAGAAGACATTAATATATTGGTTTTTGATACAGAGGTATATTCAAATACTGGCGGACAATCATCAAAAGCCACACCAATGGGTTCAGTTGCACAATTTGCATCGTCTGGAAAAACAACGAAAAAGAAAGATTTAGCTGCAATTGCAATGAGTTATGGATATGTATATGTTGCACAAGTTGCTATGGGATCAAACTATAATCAATGTTTGAAAGCCTTTATTGAAGCTGAGAACTATAATGGGCCATCTATAATTATCGCTTATTCGCCTTGTATTAATCATGGAATTAAAGGTGGAATGAGTATTGCACAGTTAGAACAAAAAAAGGCAGTTTTATCAGGATATTGGAATTTGTTTAGATTTGATCCTAGGCTAAAAATTGAAGAAAAAAATCCATTTATATTAGATAGTAAGGCTCCAAGTGAAAGTTATCAAAATTTTATAATGGGAGAAATACGATATAATTCTTTAATCCGTGAATTTCCACAAAGAGCAAATGAGTTATTTAATCAAGCTGAAAAGCAATCGCATGATAAATATAAATATTTAGAATTTTTATCTGAATCTGGTAATAAAAAAGGTTAAAAATTAAAATATTAACTTTAAAGATTTGTAAATACAAAAAGAGTGCTTATGCACTCTTTTTTATTAATGAGTCTTTACATCTTATTTTTGATGTATTTAACTAATTGATCAACAGTTTTTATTGACTCAACGTCTTCGTCTTCAACAGTTA
>CAYJNP010000011.1:7686-11666 GCA_964371665.1 uncultured Eubacteriales bacterium
CTTCAAATTCATCTTCAATTGACATAATTAAATCAACTATATCTAATGAATCAGCTCCTAAGTCATCGGCTATATTTGTATTTGAAGATATTTCATCTTCTTCAATATCAAATTGTTCACTCAATATTGCCTTTAATTTTTCTAATATCACGAATATTCCTCCTAAAATAAAATTAACCTTTATTTTTAATTTTTAAAATAGACATAGTAAATATTTTCATGTCACAATTATTATTGTAAATATATATTAATATTAATTATCTATTTAAAATAATCCTATATGCACATCTTATTAATATTTATAATTTTTGTCAATATAAAATTAAAATATTTTAAGATTTAAAAATTTATTTCATTTAAAATTTGATATTTATATTGCAAGAAAGTACTATGCATTAAAAATTTTTGAATTGTTTTAAAGTTTTTTTTAATTTTTATTTCTTTTATAATAGTGGCTGGAATTCCAGACATAATGTAAATTCTATCAGATAATATAATTGCTTCATCTATATCGTGAGTAATAAATATAGTTGAAAAATTTAATTTTTTTGATATATTTAAATACCATTCATGCATTTTAGATTTTGTAAACATATCTAAAGAACTGAATGGCTCATCCAATAAAAATATATCTTTTGAAAACAAATAAGTTCTAAGCAAAGCTGCTCTTTGCCTCATACCTCCTGAAATTTGGTAAGGATATTTTTTTTCACAATCTAAAAGACCAAACTGCTCAAATAAGTTTTTTGCAATTTTATGTGCATGAATTTTTTTTGTTCCTTTAATAATTAAAGGAAGAGAAACATTATCAATAATAGTTTTAAAATCAAATAATAAGTCTCTTTGAAACATATAACTAACTTTACCTGGAATTCCTGTTATATTTTGATTATTCAAAAAAACATTTCCAAAATCCGGGGAATATAATCCCGATAAAATATTAAATAATGTTGTTTTTCCAATTCCACTAGTTCCAAGTATACTTACTATTTCATTAATATTAACATTTATTGATATATTTTTAATAATTTTTTTTTGACCAAAATTTTTAGAAATATCTTGAGCTACTAATCTCAAATAATCACCTATTTACATTAAAAATTTATTAGTAAATCCATAATTTTCAGGAATGCAATTAGTTATTTTATTTTTATAAAGCCAAGAATAAAAGCTATTCCATCTATTGTTATCTATATATCCCCATGAGGGCAAATCTTTTTCTAATTGTTGACTAATCCAAATTTGGCTTTTAATTGTGATATCTTGGTTTAGTTCAGGGTTATATTTTAAAAGGATATTAGCTGATTCTTCTGGATTATTTATTGAATATATATATCCTTTTTGTATAGCATTCAGAAATCTTTTAGTTGTATCATAATTGGTGTTAATGTAATCATTGTTAGCTATTATTAATGGTGTATAATAATCAAAAATGGGATCAATATTTTTCATTTCAATAAAATTAGTTTCCAGTTCTTTAATTTCTGCCACAATTCCATCCCAACTATAATATACCCACATAGCGTCTATATTAGAATTTAATGCTGACACTACATCAAGAGCTGTATTAAAAACAATATTTAACTTTTCAAAATCAGCATTATCTTTTTCCATAATATATTTTAATATTGGTAGCTCTAATGGACCATTCCAAGAAGCATATGTTTTGTATTCTAAATCTTTTGGAGTTAAAATATTTTTATTTTTTAGGGAAATTAATCCAGAAGTATTGTGCTGCATAATAGCAGCTATAGCTGTAACATTAATTTCATTATTTTTAGAAAAAGCCATTGCTAGTGAATCTTGAAAATCTATTCCGAATTGTGATTTTCCAGATGCAACTATAGTTATTGCACTGTCTTCCGGAGGCTCATTTATATTTAAATCTATGCCTTCTTCTTTAAAATATTCTAAATCTTTAGCAACATATATACCAGTATGATTAGTATTGGGAAGCCAATCTAAAACCAAATTTATTCTTTCTAGTTTATTTTTATTATTACAAGAAGTTAAATTTAATAATATAATAATTAAAGTAGTAAGAAAACCTATTTTTTTCAATGTTTGTCCTCCAATTTTATAAATTCCCAATTAATAATTGATTTTCTTAGTAAATCTACAAACATAACAAGTATTAAGCTTATAATAGATATAAAAAATATAGCAGCAAACATTTTATCGAAATCAAATGATTTTTTAACTTTTATCATATATACACCTAGTCCTCCATATCCACCAAGCCATTCTGCAACAACGGCAGAAACTAGAGAATATGAAACTGCAATTTTGAGTCCAGAAAAAAAATTTGGAAGTAATTTGGGGAATTTCACTAGTGTAAATATTTGAAATTTTGATGCACCCATAGACTTCATTAAAATTATACTATTTATATCGCAAGATTTTAGCCCTTCTAAAATACTAATAGAAATAGGAAAAAAACATACTATTGCTACTAATATAATTTTTGCTAAAATACTATATCCAAACCAAAGTATAAATAAGGGAGCAATTGCAATTGTAGGAATTGTTTGTGAAAACACAATAATGGGAAACACACATTTATAAATAAATTTAAATTTATCCATTAAAATCGATATTAAAAAAGAAAATATAGTTGCAAATGTAACTCCTAATATAGCTTCAATTAAAGTTGTTGTAGAATTTATTAAAAGAACAGAAAAATCAGATATAATTGCTTTATATACCTTGTAAGGAGAAGGCAACATAAATTCAGGAATTAAATTTAAACTACATAATATCTGCCAAATTAAAATTATTAAATTTAAAAATATTAATGGACATAATTTTAAAAATAATTTTTTCAAAAATATCCTCCTAAAAATAAAAACCTACCCTAAATTAGGGCAGATTTTATTATATAATAAATAAAACTTAAGTTTTAAAATTTAAAAAACTTCCCTACGCCAGCATTATCTGGATCAAGTTAAGGGTTCCGAGAAAAATATCGGTCTCAGCTAAAATTTGCACCCCTTGTTTTTAAAATATTTAATTTTTATTTTTAAACGCTAGGTATTCATCATAGGAACAATGCTTATCTACTATTCCGTTATCAGCTATTTCAATAATTCTATTAGCAATTGTTTGAATAAATTCATGATCTTGAGATGTAAATAATATATTTCCTTTAAAATTTATTAATCCATTATTAACAGCTGTTATAGATTCTAAATCTAAGTGATTGGTAGGTTGATCTAAAATCAAAATATTTGATCCAAACAACATCATTCTTGAAAACATACATCTAACTTTTTCTCCTCCAGAAAGAACTTTTACAGGTTTAAATATATCATCTCCCGAAAATAACATTCTCCCTAAAAAACCTCTTAAATATGTTTCTGTTGTATCTTTCGAAAATTGTTTTATCCAATCTAAAATATGTAAATTACTATTCTCAAAAAATTTTGTGTTGTCTTTTGGAAAATAAGATTGAGAGGTGCTAACTCCCCATTTAAAACAACCTTTATCTGCTTGCAATTCTCCTACCAAAATTTTAAATAAAGTAGTAACAGCTAGTTCATTTTTGCTGATAAATGCAATTTTGTCGCCTTTATTTAAAGTAAAACTAACATTATGAAGAAGAGGTTTTCCATTAATTGTTTTACTAATAGAATCAACTTTTAAAATATCTTTTCCTGATTCTCGATCCATATCAAACCCAATAAAAGGATATCTTCTACTTGATGATGGCATATCATCAACAGACAATTTGTCTAATAATTTTTTTCTTGATGTTGCTTGCTTAGATTTAGATTTATTTGCTGAAAATCGTTCAATAAACGATTGTAGTTCCTTTTTCTTTTCTTCATTTTTTTTATTTTGTTGTTTCATCATTTTTTGAATAAGTTGACTTGATTCATACCAAAAGTCATAATTACCTATATACATTTTAATTTTTGTATAATCTATATCAACAGTATGAGTACAAACATTATTTAAAAAATGTCTGTCGTGTGAAACAA
>CAYJNP010000012.1:0-5112 GCA_964371665.1 uncultured Eubacteriales bacterium
TTTTATATATTTTGAGGAGGATTATTAAGATGAACATAGCTTTAATTGCTCATGATGCAAAAAAAGAATTGATGGTTCAATTTTGTATTGCTTATTGTGGAATATTAAGCAGACATGATCTTTTTGCTACAGGAACAACTGGAAAAATGGTTTCTGAAGCAACAGGTTTGGAAATACAAAAATTTTTAAGTGGAGATCATGGCGGCGATCAACAAATTGCCTCTAGAATATCTTATAATGAAATTGATTTATTATTATTTTTTAGAGATGCTTTAAATCAAGAATCTTCTCAAACATCTGAAACTACATTAACTAGATTATGCGATGTTCATAATATTCCATTTGCTACAAACATTGCTACTGCTGAAGTTTTAATTCATGGTCTTGAAAGAGGAGATCTTGATTGGAGAGATATTCTTAAACCTAAAAGATAGAATGTTTGATATTTTTTATTTGATTTTTTGCATATATTTTCAGATTTTATATGTTATTTAAAATAATTTTTTATTTCTATAGATTAATTTTTGTATTATAAAACTCTTTTCAATTAATAAAAAAGGAAGTATAATAGATAAAAATATAGAGTAAAAATTATTTATTTTTGGTTTGTGGAAAAATCTGATTATTAAATTTAAAACAAACAGAAAATTGTTTATTTATTCAATTTTCTGTTTGATTATTTTGGAGGTGTTATATTGACATTAATAACTAAATCAGTAAAAGGTACTATAGATATTTTGCCTAAAGATAGTTATAAATATAGATTTATAGAAAATATATTAAAATCAGAATCTGAAATATTTGGATTCAAAGAAATAAGAACTCCATCAATTGAACATACTGAATTATTTGAACGTTCTGTTGGGAGTGCTTCTGATGTTGTTCAAAAAGAAATGTATACCTTTAATGATAAAGCTGGAAGATCTATAACATTAAGGCCTGAAGGTACTGCAGGTATTGCTAGAGCTGTTATAGAAAATGGCTTATATAATGAAGGATTACCTATTAAAACCTATTATATTTCTTCTTGTTTTAGATATGAAAAACCACAATCGGGAAGATTTAGAGAATTCCATCAGTTTGGTGCTGAAATTTTTGGATCAACATCTCCTTTTGCTGACGCAGATCTAATTAGATTTGTCAATAATATTTTTAATAGAATAGGTGTTAAAAATTTATCAATTCAAATTAATTCTATTGGTTGTGTTAAATGTAGGAAAGAATACGAAAATGACTTAAAAATGTTTTTGAAAAATAACGAATCTGATTTGTGTGATTTATGTAATAGCCGAATAGAAAAAAATACTATGAGAGTTCTTGATTGTAAAAATCCTAAATGCAATAAAATTGTTAACAATTCACCTATAATACTTGATTATCTTTGCAATGATTGTATGATACATTTTCAACTAGTTCAAAAATACCTTAAAAAATCTGAAATAGAATATGTGGTTAATCCTAAAATTGTACGTGGACTTGATTATTATTCAAAAACAGTTTTTGAATTTATTTCAAATGATCTTGGATCTAATAGTGCTATATGTGGCGGGGGAAGATATGATAATTTAATCAAAGAGTTAAGTTCTTTAGATATTCCCTCATTAGGATTTGGATTAGGTATTGAACGACTTATGATGTTATTAGAACTTCAAAAAATAGAAATTCCTAATAATGTTGTAGAAATATATATTGCAACATTAGGAGAAAAATCTAAATTAGAAGCATTTGATTTGTGTGGTAAATTAAGAAAAAATTCTATTTGTTCTGAATATGATATTTCAGGAAAAAGTTTAAAGGCCCAACTAAAATATGCAAATAAAATAAATGCTAAATTTTGTATCGTTTTAGGAGACGAAGAGATTAAAAATGGTAAACTTCTATTAAAAAATATGTTTACAAGTAAAACATATGAAATTTTAAAAAATCAAACATTTTTTGATGGAATATATAGTACTTATTTAAATATTCAAAGTGAACAAATATAAATAAAATCTTATTATTTAAAGGAATGGTTACTTGTGTTAAAAAGGACTCACTTTTGCGGGTTTTTAAAAACTTCAGATATTAAAAAAGAAGTAGTTGTTTGTGGCTGGGTTCAAAAAAGAAGAGATTTAGGACAATTAATTTTTATAGATTTAAGAGACAGATCTGGTATTATACAATTAGCTTTTACTGATAATACAGATAAAAAAATTTTAAATAACGCATCTAAATTAAGATCAGAATATGTTATTGCAGTTAAAGGAATTGTGAAAAAAAGAGAAACTAAGAATTTAGAAATCTCTACAGGTCTTATTGAAATAGAAGTAAATCAAATAGAAATTTTAGCTAAATCAGATACTCCTCCTTTTGAAATTATAAAAAATTCTAATGTAAAAGAAGAATTAAGATTAAAATATAGATATTTAGATCTTAGAAGAAATGATATTCAACAAAAAATTATAGAAAGACATAAAATAGTTAAAATTGCTAGGGATTATTTTGATTATAATGGATTTATAGAAATCGAAACACCTATATTAATAAAATCAACACCTGAAGGTGCAAGAGACTACTTAGTTCCTTCTAGAGTTTTTCCTGGTAGCTTTTTTGCGTTGCCTCAATCTCCTCAATTATATAAACAATTAACTATGCTTTCTGGTTTTGATAGATACATGCAAATTGCAAAATGTTTTAGAGACGAAGATTTAAGATCTGATCGTCAACCAGAATTTACTCAAATTGATTTGGAAATGTCTTTTGTCGATGAAAACGATATTATGAATATAGCCGAAGGATTTATACAAAAAATATATAAAGATATATTAAATACAAATATCAAAACACCTTTTATTAGATTACCTTATTCTTTTGGATTAGAACTATCTAACATAACAGAACATTTGCAAGAAACTAAATTTAACGTATTCTCTTCGGCAATAAAAATGGGAGGATCTGTTAGAGCTATTAATGCTAAAGGGGCATCTACAAAATTTCCTCGAAGAGAAATTGATAAATTAAGTGAATTTGTGAAAGAATATGGTGCAAAAGGATTAGCTTATACAAAAATTAATGAAGATGGAAGTTTCTCTTCATCTTATGAGAAATTTTTATCTGAAAATGAAATTTTAAAAATTAGAAATCAGCTTAATGCACAAAATGGAGATACTTTATTTATAGTTGCTAGTGATGATGATCAAGTGGTTTATGATAGTTTAGGAGCTCTTAGATGTTTATTAGCAAAAAAATTAGATATGTTTCTAAACGTCATCCTTTTACACATCCTCAATTAGAAGATATCGACAAATTAGAATCCAACCCTAGTTCTGTTAAAGCCATTGCCTATGATATGATTTTAAATGGAAATGAAATTGGCGGCGGCTCAATTAGAATAAATAATCCTGATTTGCAGCAAAAAATGTTTGAAACTTTAGGATTTTCTTTAGATGAATCTATTGAACGTTTCGGATTTTTAATAGAGGCCTTCAAATATGGAGCTCCACCTCATGGGGGATTTGCTTTTGGCCTTGATAGATTAATTATGTTAATATTAGGTTGCGAAAATATTAGAGATGTTATAGCATTTCCAAAGGTTTCTAATTCATCTGAATTAATGACAAATTGTCCTGAAAAAGTTGATTCTCAACAACTTTTAGAACTTGGCATCGATATTAACAAAAAATGAAAATTTATTCTGTAGATAGTATTGGAGAAAAATATGCTTATTGTGAAGATAAAAGCGGAAATACTGTTTTAATAAAAATTGAAAATCTTCCTCTCAATATAAAAGAAGGAGACATTATTGAAATTTATGAAAACGGTGCTATTAAAATTAATATATCCGAAACAAAAAAAAGACGTTCTGAAATTTTAAAACTGCAATCAGATATTTTAAATTAATATAGAAAAATCTCTAAATAAATTTAGAGATTTTTATTTGATGTTTATTTTGAATTAAAGTCGCTAAAACAGTGTTTTCTAAAAGAACTGCTCTTGTCATTGGACCTACTCCACCAGGAACAGGAGTTATAAAAGAAGCTTTTTCTTTAACATTTTCAAAATCAACATCTCCACAAAGTTTATTATTTTCCCTATTCATACCAACATCTATTACTATTGCATTTTTTTTTATCATATCATCTTTTATAAATTTTGATTTACCAATCGCTACTATCAAAATATCTGCTTGTTTACATATAGATTTTAAATCTTTAGTTTTACTATGACAAATAGTAACCGTTGCATTTCTATGCAATAAAAGCATTGCCATAGGTTTACCAACTATATTACTTCTTCCTAAAACTACACAATGTTTACTTTCTAAATTTATATTTTTAGAATCTAAAAGTTTGATGATCCCTGCTGGAGTACAAGGAAGTAAATCATAATCATTAAGCATAATCTTACCTACATTTTTATGATTAAATGCATCAACATCTTTTAAAGGGTCAATACTTTCTATTATATATTTCTCATTGATATGACTAGGCAATGGGAGCTGAACTAAAATTCCATTTATTTTTGAATCATGATTAAGTTTTTTTATTAAACTTATAAGTTCACTTTCAGTAGTTTTTATACCCAACGCATATTCTTTTGAATATATCTCAACTTCTTCACAATCTCTTCTTTTATTACTAACATATGTTTTTGAAGCTTGATTTTCTCCAATTATTATTACAGCTAGCCCCGGAGTTATTCCTTTAAGCTTCAAATTTATTACTTGTTTATGTATCTGAGATTTTATATTATTTGCAATAACTTTACCATCTATAATTTCAGCCATAATCTTTGAACCTAACTCCTAACTTTATTTCCCGATTTTCTAATTTTAAACGTAATTAAAAAAATAATAGAAACTAAAACACTAATCCCAGCGATTACTTGTGATATTCTTAATCCTAAGTCAGGCAATATTAAACTATCTATCCTAAGGCCTTCAACAAAAAAACGTTCAATGCCATACCATAAAATATAAATTAAAAATAATTGCCCATCATATTTTCTAAATTTTCTGCTAAATAAATCTAATACTACAAAACCTAACAAACACCACAAAGATTCATATAAAAAACATGGATGTACCGGATAGCTTGTTTCCATAAGAGTATTTTCACTAAGCATTCCCCAAGG
>CAYJNP010000012.1:5122-6940 GCA_964371665.1 uncultured Eubacteriales bacterium
ATTTCCCCATCTACCAATACCCTGACCTATTAAAAATCCAAGACACGATAAATCTAATAAAGCTAAAATATTAATTTTCTTTATTTTTGCAACAATAATGCCTCCTAGTAGACTTCCTATTAACCCTCCATATATAGCTATTCCGCCTTCATGAATTTGAAAAACAGAAAAAGGATTTTCTTTATAAAAATCTCCAGGATAAAAAATTACATAATAAATTCTAGCACCAACTATTCCTAATATTAAACCTACAATAACTGCATCAATAAATTTACTAGAGTCTATTTTGAATCTATTGACATTTAACATACAATAACTAAGTGCTAAAACAAATCCAAAAGCTAATATTATTCCATACCAATATATTTTAAAACTACCCAAACTAAAAGCTACAGGGTTAACTGCAAAATAAATATTAAGCTTTGGAAATGAAATATTATACATGAAATTTATTCCTCCATATCTAATGGCAAACCTACCGATAAAGCACAATTTTCAATATCCAGCTGCTCTTCTAATCTACGATTTACAGAGATTAAATCAGCATCTACTAAACAATCAATATATTTAAATATTTCTCTATTTGAAAAATCTAAACTAATTAATAAATTACCTATACTATCAGTACTATTTAAAGCAGACAAAGTTCTTCCATAAACTGCTTTTTTCGATATATTAAATGTTTCTTCATCTATTCCAATTTTCTTAAGTTTTTCTATTTCCTCTTTTATAATTTGAGCAGCTTTATCTGCATTTTTAGATTCACCAGCAAATATCATAGCAGCATACATAGGCCCTTCCAAATATGAACATCCAAATGAAGAATTTATTAAATTATTTTTCATAAGTCTATTATAAAGATTTGATGATCTAGAAACTAAAACTTCGATAATAATATCTGTTAAAGCTAATTTTTCCTCATTACATTGATCTTTAAGAGACTTTTCTTTAAATCCTAATTCAAATATTGGAGACGCTATTTCAAAATTTTGTTTAACTTTTTCCTTAACAATTTGATATGGCTCTTCTACAAAAATATTTTTAAAATCTAAAGATTTTTTATCTTTAGTCGTATTATTTATTAATTTTAATGTCTCATCAATATTTATATCCCCACAAATACAAAGTGACATGTTTTTAGGATTATAAAAAGTATTATAACATTTATAAAGAGTTTTATCTGTAATTTTAGATATAGATTCAACTGTGCCGGCAATGTCTATTTTAACCGGATGATTATGATACATAGCCCCTAGCAAATTCAACATTACTCTCCATCCCGGACTATCTTCATACATTTTTATCTCTTGACCTATAATTCCTTGTTCTTTATCAACCGTTTCTTTTGTAAAATAAGGGGTATTCACAAAATCTAATAAAATTTTTAAAGATTCTTGGAATTTTTCGGTACATGAAAACAAATAACAAGTTTTATCAAACGAAGTGTAAGCATTAGCACTTGCTCCGGTTTTTGCATATTTAGAAAAAGCATCTCCATCTTCACTTTCAAATAATTTATGTTCTAAAAAATGAGCAATTCCTTCTGGAACTTCTGTTTCTTTTTCTTCACCTAAAACTTTAAATTTATTATTTATAGATCCATATTTAGTTCCATATATTGCATAGATAGAATTATATCCTTTTTTAGGATATATATATATTTTTAAACCAGATTCATGTTTAATTTTTATATATTTATCGCTGTCAATAACACCTTTTTTAAGACCTATATTAATTGCTATCAAAAACAGTGCTGACATATTTGCAAGAAAATGATATGTCTGTGGAACAGGCCCGAAATCTTTAACACGAATACCA
>CAYJNP010000012.1:6950-11397 GCA_964371665.1 uncultured Eubacteriales bacterium
TATATTTATCTTCTAGTCTTTTAGTTTTAATTTCAATAAATTCCAATATTCTCACCTCTTTTTAATTTTTACTTTCAAGTGTAAAAACTGTATCTAAACTAATTTTGTTAGCTGCTTTTATAATACCTTCTCTTGTAATTTTAGATATATTTTTTGCTTGTTCATTTGGAGATAATATAACATTATCAAATGTTTGAAATAAATAAAAAATTTCCAGAGCACCTAAATGGTCATAAGTTGTTTTTAAACTATTTATCATTGCCATTTTAGCTATATTTATATCACGTTCTGTAAAATCTCCAATTTTAATTGCATTAAGTTGATTCAAAATTTCTTTTTTTGCTTTTTCAATATTATCTTTTTCAACTCCGCTATCAACCATCATAACTTGTTTGAATCTATCATATTTAACAGAACAATAATAGCAAAGGCTCATTTTTTCTCTCACATTTAAAAATAATTTTGAACTAGGAGTTCCTCCTAATAAATTAATTGCTAATCTCATAGCATCTTTTTCTTCAATAGATTCATTTAATCCAGTTCTAAATCCCATAACTAGCTTACATTGAGATATATCCTTTTCTTCTTTTTGCTCTGTTATTTTTTCTGATTTTTCTATAATTCGCGTTACATGATTATCATTATAATTTCTTTTTAACTTTAATATCTCTTTTTTAAAAACATCTATAGCAAATTTAGGATCTGAATTTCCAAGCATAAATATTTCTATTTTAGCTGTTTTTAAAGCATAAGACCAAGCATTAAAAATATCTTGAGAAGTTAAATTTTCAACTTCAAATTTATCTCCAAATTTATTAATTCCAAACTTTTCATGAGCAAACATTATTTGCTCACATTTAATTTTAGAATATGTCCTTTTATCGTTAAGTTCTGAATCGATAAGCTCAACGAGTTGACGTTTTTCTTGATTAATATCATCTATTTTGAAATTATTGTATTCATCTAGATTAGGTTTAAAAATTACTTCACATAAAAATTCAGAAAGTTCTTGTGAAATTTTAGTTTTATCAAAAGCATATCTGTCGTCAAGACTTGTAATTGATAAAATAATCGCATGATTATCTCCTATTTTATTTATAGAACAATTCAAAGATGCACCATATAACTCATCTAATCTTTTATTAAAACTTTTAAATGTATCATATTTTTTTGAAGAATGGCTCAAAATAAAAGGTAAAATCGCATTTTTAGATACAAATTTTTTATCTAAAGGTAAAAACATAGTTAAAGAAATTCTATTTGTTTTAAAATTTGAATTTTTTATAGATGTAAATTTAACGCCATCACAAATAGAAATTTTTTCATATTTAGGCACTCAATATCAACTCCTATAAATTTAATTTATAATCCCTTGATTATATCATATCCATATAATTTCTAAAAGAATTTATTTTTTTCTCTTCTTACTTATATATGACCTATTTTTACTTTAATTTGAATTTTGTTATATTTTATGTTAATATACATGTGCTTTATATTTTATACAAATATTCTGATAAAATAAGTCTTAAAAATAAAATAATGAAATTAAGAATATTGTAAATTTTTAATATGCTATTAGCTTTGTATATCCGGAGGGGATTCTATATTTTAAAAATAAAAGGTAAATCTTATGGTTTAATTTAATTAAATTGGGATATCATACTATTTGCAACCTAATTTAAATTTTAGGAGATGATAGAATGTATTATCCTTATGAAAAAAATAGTGAGAAAAATGTGGATCAAGAAGATATTGAAGATATTGCAAAAACTCTTAGAGAAGAAGGCAACGAAAAAATTCAATCCGATGTGAATGGAAGTTATACAGGGATGACTAATGACGATGAAATCCCTGTTCAGGATGCCGACGATCTATAGTAATTAGCGCAAAGAGTTTTGTGATATATCACAGTATTCTTTGCGTTTTTTTAATTAATAATTGCTAATTTTTAGAAGGGTGATTGATATTAAAGCTTTCAAAATTTTCTTATATACACTTTTAATTTTAAGTATAATAGTGAATACAATAGGATGTAAAAGACTAATATATCCCTCAGAATATATCGAAACGATAGATAAATTTGATGAAATTAAAGGTAAGCTTACATTAAATGGATCTAATTCTATGGCAAAGTTGTGTAATTCTTTAGGTGAAGCTTTTACAGAGCAATATCCATATACAGTTGTAGAAAAATCTGATACTGGTTCAGGTTCAGCGGTTAAATCTGTTTTAGATGGAAGTGCATTAATAGGAGATTTATCGAGAAATTTAAAAGATAGTGAGAAAAATCAACATATAGAATCTAGAATAATAGCATTAGATGGCATTGCTGTTGTAGTTAATATTAATAATAATATTGAAGATATTTCACAAAAAGATTTAATAAACATATTTTCAGGGAAAATAACTAATTGGTCTGAACTTGGCGGAAACAATTCAAATATCCATCTTGTGGGGAGAGAAGCTTCTTCAGGAACAAGAGAAGGATTTGAAACAGCTTTAAATTTAATAGAAAATCCTCCAAAATATAATGCTGAATATCCAGAAGCAGGAGATATTGTTTCAAAAATTGGAAATGATGTGAACGCTATAGGTTATTGTTCTTATTTTTCTGTATCTGGGGATGTGAAATCAGTTAAAATTAATTCTATAGAAATAAACGAAGAAACTATTTCTGATGGAACTTATATAATTCAAAGACCATTTGTACAAATTTTTAATAAAGATAATATAAATAATTTGATTATATGTTGGTTTAATTTTATAGGATCTGAAATTGGAAAAAATTTAATTAAACAAGAAAAATTAGTACCAGTATTTATAAAACCTATAGAGGAGTAATATTTTGGAAAATCTAATATCTGAAGTTATAGAATCAAGAAAGAATAAAATTATATATTTATTAACTTTATTTTTTGGAATAGTGGTAATTGTCTCTTCTGTATTTCCTTATCTTAAATATGAATTTAATGGATATATTTACAAAATTTCTTGTGTTAATTTTTTGCTATCTAATGGGATCGTTATTAATGATTCAATTTTATCAATTCCCATTATAATAAAAATTTCTCTTTTTATTGGGTTATTTAGTGTGGTTTTAGCAATAATATTTTTATTATTGAAAAAATATATTTTTTCAGGTATCAGTTTCATTGCATCAAGTTTATCTAGCCTTGTGATGATTTTATCTAGTTCTAATATACATAATTCACTTCTAAATATTAATATAAATCAAGTTAAAATACAATATTTATTACCTTGTATTTTAACACTTTTGTTGGGATTAACTTGTTCAATTATTTCAATATCTTTAAATGGAATTGAAAAATTAGCTGAAATTATATTTTTAGTTTTTTCTTGTATATCAATAGGATCAGTAATTATTATTACAGTATACATGTTAATTTCAGGTATACCTGCTGTTTTAGATATTGGTTTACTTAAATTTTTATTTAGAACTTCATGGAATCCATCTAACAATGAATATGGAATATTTTCTATGATATTATCCTCGATAGTTGGCACATTAGGTGCAATAGTTATTGGAGTTCCTATTGGTTTATTTACAGCTGTATTTTTATCTGAAATTGCTTCTAAAAGAGTTGCTAATTTAATACGCCCTAGCATACAACTTTTAGCAGGAATTCCATCTGTTGTCTATGGTTTTTTTGGTATGCTTATAATAGTTCCAACCATAAGAAATTTATTCCCAAATAGTTTAGGTGATAGTCTTTTAGCTGTTATTATAATACTTTCTATAATGGTATTACCTACTATAATAAGCACTAGTGAGACATCACTTAGAGCAGTACCTATATTTTATAGAGAAGCATCATTAGCTCTTGGAACAACTCCTATTAAAACTATATTTAAAGTAACTATTCCCGCTGCTAAATCAGGTATACTCTCTGGTGTTATTTTAGGTGTTGGCAGAGCAATAGGAGAGACTATGGCAGTAATCATGGTAGCAGGAAATGTTGTTAATATGCCTTCATTACTTGGTACGGTTAGGCTTTTAACAACCGGTATTGTTTTAGAAATGTCTTATTCATCAGGGCTACATCGTCAAGCATTATTTGCTATTGGGCTTATATTATTTATATTTATAATGATCGTAAATATTTCATTTGCAGCTATTTCTAAAAAAGGGGTCAACTTAGATGAAAAATAATGAACATAAAATATCTATTTATGATCAAAAAAAGAATGTTTCAGATATTATCTTAAAATTTTTAATTTATTTTTCATTAGGTATAACGTTAACAACTATTGTAGGAATAATTTTATATATACTAATAAAGGGCTTACCATATATTACTTGGCAATTTATTTCAACACCTTATTCAGAGCTTAATAAATCTCTTAATGGTATTTTACCTATGGTAATAAATACTCTTTATATTGTGATTATAACTATAATAATTTCAGCACCAATAGGAATTTC
>CAYJNP010000013.1:0-10735 GCA_964371665.1 uncultured Eubacteriales bacterium
ATCTCCCTCTTTTTTCAACTTTCCCCTGCGCAACACTTTCAATTTCACAAACCCGTCGAAAAACTTGAAGAAAAGCGACATTTATGCTATTCTAATTCACAGTTGATATTGTAATGCCGGCTGAATGAACCCCAGCGGGGTTAAATAAACCCCACCGCGATAAAAGATTGCCAAAAAAAATTAGATATAGACGATAAATACATATCTTTTAAATCTTTAATGAATGAAATTTCAAGAGCTAAAGATAACTTAATTGGTCCTATTGAATTCAAGAAAAATTCTGGATCAGATTTTAGGATGTCGAAAATATCAGAAGTTTATGAATTATATCAGAAAAAGCTTAAGGAATCAGATGCGATGGATTTTGATGATTTGATTTTCAATACAGTTTTGCTTTTAAGATCTTGTTCTGAAGTACTTGAATATTATCAAAATAAATTCAAATATATATTAGTCGATGAGTATCAAGATACTAACTATGCGCAATATGTGTTTATAAATATGATAGCTAAAAAAAATAAAAATTTATGTGTAGTTGGTGATGATGATCAAAGCATATATAAATTTAGAGGAGCTACAATCGAAAATATTTTGAATTTTGAAAAAGATTACCCTAATGCAAAAATAATAAGATTAGAACAAAATTATAGATCAACTCAAATAATATTAAATGCGGCGAACTCTGTTATTGGAAACAATTATCGTAGAAAAGATAAGAAATTATGGACAAGTAATGGAAAAGGATCTAAAATTTGTTTGTGCACTTCTTCAAATGAGCATGAAGAAGCAAAATATATTGCAGATAAAATTTTAGAATCTGTTTCTAAGGGTGGAAAATATTCAGATTGTGCTATTTTATATAGAATGAATTCACAATCAAATGTGCTTGAAAAAATACTTGTAAAGTCTGGAATTCCGCATAGGATTATAGGAGGGTTTAGGTTTTACGAAAGGCGAGAAGTTAGAGATATGATAGCATATTTGAGTGTTATAAATAATCCTTTTGATGAAATAAGGCTTAGGAGAATAGCAAATAAACCTAAGAGAGCCATTGGAGAAAAAACTATATCAGAGGCTATGAATATTGCTATGGAATTAAATGTCACGCTTATTGAAATTATGAGAAGAGCAACTGAGTTTGAAAGTTTGAAGAGATCGGCTTCAAAATTAGTTTTATTTGCTAATAATATTGATGAGTTTATCGATAAATACAAAAATAAAAAAGTGAGCATAAGTGAACTTTATAATTTAATATTAGAAAAAACAGGGTATATTTCATCAATTGTCGCTGAAAAAGATGATAGTGAAAATAGAGTAGAAAATATTAATGAACTTTTATCAAATATAATTAAATATGAGGAAGATAACAAAGAAGATGCTAGTTTGGGAGGGTTTCTAGAAGAAATATCTCTTTTTACAGATATTGATAATCATGATGATGATTCAGATTCAGTAGTTTTAATGACAATGCATTCTGCCAAGGGACTAGAATTTTCAACGATATTTTTACCAGGATTTGAAGAAGGGATTTTTCCAGGAATTCAATCTATGAATAATGAATCTGATTTAGAGGAAGAAAGACGATTAGCTTATGTAGCGATAACTAGGGCTAAAAAGAATTTATATATATTAAATTCAGAAACTAGAATGATATTTGGAAGCACATCGCGAAACAAACAATCTCGATTTGCAAAAGAAATTCCAGCTGAATATGTTGATATATATGGATCTGGGAATTGGAAAAAAGCAGATAAAAAGACCATTAGTTACTATTCGAATTCCAAAAGCGATACGACAACATTTGTTGCAGCTAGAAATTTTGGGCAACCATCTGTGATAAAAAGAATATGTTCAGAAGATTTTATTTCAGGAGATAAGATAAATCATAAAACATTTGGAAATGGAACCATAAAATCTGTTAAGAAAATGGGTAATGATAATTTAGTAGAAATTCATTTTGATAGAATAGGGCTAAAAAAACTAATGGCTAATTTTGCTAAATTAGAAAAGATATAGTTCGATGCTTAAATAGCAACATTTAGACAGTGATATAATTTCACTGTCTTTTTTTATATTTTTTTGTAACATAAAACACATCCAATTGTATGTAATTAACAAAGTTCATTGATTAGATTGCAAAAATGTAATTTTTTGATATAATAAATATTATAATTACTTTAAAAGAGTTACAAAATGGTAATAAATTTATGCGGGATGTGAAAGGTTGAATTTAGTTGTTTAAGAAAAAGATACGTTGTTTTTATGAAATAATTTTTAAAATTAAGCAATCGGTATGCAAAAAGAAAAGTATATTTATTAAGAATGATTTTTTAGGAAAGATAGTTCATGTTATTGCTCCGTGTTTATCGATTTTAGTACTAGTTGCAACTGTTAAATATTGGAATAGCTTAAATTATGCTTTAGCTCTTGAATGTAATGGGCAAGAAATTGCTAAAGTTAGTGATGAAAAGGTTTTAGAAGAAGCAAATGTGAAAGTTAATAGTAAGTTAACGAGTGGCAATGGATATGAATCAAATTTATCTGTTTCTCAAAGTTATAAGTTAGTTATAGATGATAGTGATAGTGATACTTCTGAGGTTGTTGCGGAGAAAATTATAGAACAGTCCAAAGATGCGGTTGAAGAAGGTATAGGTATATATATAAATAATTCACTTATAGGTGTTGTGAAAAATTCTGACAAGATAGAAATGACTTTGGCTGAAATTTTGTCGGGTGAGGTAAGTGACGAAAATAGGGATGTTCATTTTAATAAAGATATTGAATATGTTAGTGGTTTATATTCAATTGAATCATTTGTTTCTGAAGAAGATATACTTAGTGTTTTATTAACTCCTATTCAATCTGAAGAATTTTATGTTATTGAAGAAAATGATGCACTGTTATCGATTTGTGAAGCTTTTGAATTAACTTTACAAGAGTTGCAAGATTTAAATCCAGGAGATTTAAATGAACTAATGTATCCTGGAAAACAAATAAAAGTTAAATCAAGCAAACCATATCTTAGTGTTGTAGTTGAATGTGAAGAAAGTTATGAGAAAGAAATAGATTTCAAAAAGCTTGAAATAGATGATGATAGTGAATACACAGATTATAAAAAAGTTACACAGGAAGGTGAAAAAGGCTTAGAAAGTTGCGTTGATAAGGTATGTTATGTTGATGGAAAAGAGGCTTTAAGAGTATCTGTTTCTAGGAATGTAATTAAAGAGCCTGTGGACGAAAATATAGTTATTGGGACTAAGAAAAAAGTTCAAGTTAATTCTTTAGAATATACTACAGAGGGAACGGGAAAAAGCACTGGTAGCTTATTATGGCCAGTTGCCTGTTCGAGTTATGTAAGTAGTCCATATGGACCTAGAAATGGTAGGATGCATACAGGAATAGATATAGCGGGTTCGGGAATAAATGGTAAAAGTATACTTGCTGCTGATGGTGGAATTGTTGTAACTGTAGGCAATAGTTCGGGAGGCTATGGCAAATATATTGAGATTAAGCATAATAATGGAACTTCTACTTTATATGCACATTGCAGTTCTGTTTATGTAGCTTCTGGAATGAAAGTTTCTAAGGGGCAACCTATAGGAGCTGTTGGGAGCACTGGAAATTCAACTGGGCCTCATTTACATTTTGAAGTTATTGATAGTGGAGTTCAAAGAGATCCAATGTTTTATGTTTAAGTATTAATAATATTTTATAATTTTAAATTAATCAGCTCATTTTTTAGAGCTGATATTTTTATTGTGATAAAAAATATTTATAATAAATATAATTATTAATAATGGAAATTAATTCCTTTATTTGTTATAAAAAATAAAATTACAAGCTAAATTTTTATTAATTTTTGACATTAGAAATAATTTTTGATACACTTGAGTTAAGTTTGATTAAGGAGTTTGTTATGCATAAAAAACCGTCTAAATCAAGAGGGAGTTTTTCTTCATCTTTTGGATTTATTGTTTCAGCTGCTGGTTCTGCAATAGGATTAGGGAATTTATGGAAATTTCCATATATGGCTGGTTCTCATGGAGGAGGAATATTTTTAATAAGCTATTTAATTTTTGCTGTTTTACTGGGAGTACCATTGTTATTAGCTGAAACATCGCTTGGAAGAAAGAGTCAGCTAAGTGCAATTGGTGCATTTAAAGTTTTAAATAAGAAATGGGAAATAGCAGGAATATTGGGTGTTGTTTGTTCATTTATTATTCTTTGCTACTATAGTGTTGTAGGCGGCTGGATATTAAAATATTGTTGGGAATATATGAAAGGTGCTAAATTTGGTTATAATAAACAACAATTTTTTGATAATTTTATAAAATCTCCGGTTGAACCTATTTTTTGGCACGTGTTATTTATATTAATTTGTGCTATTATTATAATATGTGGTGTAGAAAAAGGGATAGAAGCTACAAGTAAGATTATGATCCCTTGTTTATTTATACTGATGACTGTTATAGCAATTTATGGTTGTAGTTTGAATGGAGCTATGGAAGGAATTAAATTTCTTTTTTTTCCTAGATTTGATGCTATAAATAGTATTCATGATATAGGTAGTTTGTTTTTATCTTCTATGGGTCAAGTGTTTTTTAGTTTAAGTTTAGGTTTTGGTGTTATGATTACATATGGAAGTTATTTGAAAAAAGATACAGATTTATCTCAAAATACGATTATTGTAGCTATTCTTGGAACAATAGTAGCAATTTTTGCAGGAATAGCTATTTTTCCTGCTATTTTTGCTTTAGGGTATGAGCCTGCTGCGGGCCCTGGGCTTATATTTGGAGTTTTGCCAGCCGTGTTTGAATCTATGCCATTTGGGATAGTATTAGGTTTTACCTTTTTTGTATTAGTTTTTATTGCTGCGGCTACTTCAGCAATGGGTCTTTTAGAAGTGATTTCAGCTACTTTAATAGATATGTTTTCATGGAAAAGAAAAACGGCTACTATTGTGATGTCTAGTGTAGCTGCTTTTGTGGGAATGTTTGCTTCTTTATCCATGGGTGTTTTGTCTGATATTAGGATATTTAATATGAATATTTTTAATGTTATGGTATATTTATCAGATAAAATATTAATTCCGATTGGTTCAATTTTAGTATGTATATTTATAGGATATGTTTTAAAACCTGATCAAATATGTGATGAAATTGAAAGAGGAACGTCTAATAAATTTAAATTTAGAAAATCTTTTTCTATAATAATGAAATTTGTTGCTCCTATATTAATATTGATTATATTTATTATGGGTGTATTTTCGTAGGAGTAAAATGATAAAATGATTGTATTGGGCATTGATCCTGGATATGCTATTGTAGGATATGGAATTATTTATACATATGGTGGAAAATATAAATCTTTAGATCATGGTGCAATATTAACAACTCCAGATCAAAGTTTTGATTCAAGGCTTAGTTTAATATATGATAATCTAAAGAAAATATTAAAATCATGTAAGCCAGATGCTGTATCTATAGAAAAATTATATTTTCAAAACAATCAAAAAACTGCTATACAAGTTGCAGAAGCTCGGGGAGTAATAATCTTAGCTTGCAGTAGATCTGGAGTTCCTATTTATGAATACACTCCTTTGCAAGTTAAAACTGCTGTTACTGGATATGGAAAATCTCCTAAAAGACAAGTTATGGAGATGACAAAAAGGCTTTTAAATTTAGATTCTATGCCAAAACTTGATGATACTTGTGATTCTTTGGCGATAGCTATTTGCCATGCAAATATAGCTTTTAGAATGCCGAGGTATATTATTCGTTAGCTGCAAGGGAAAGTTTAATTTTAAATAGTTTAAATAGATAGAAGGTTTTAAAACATATGTTTTATAGTTTGAATGGAGAGCTTATTCATTTAGAGCTAGGAGTAGCTGTTATAGATTGTTCAGGTGTGGCTTATAAATGTTTTATAACTATGAATACTCAAAAAAAATTGCCTAAGATAGGATCTAAAGTTATGATGTATACACATTTAAATGTGAAAGAAGATGCTATGGATTTATTTGGATTTTTATCTTTGAGTGAACTTAATTGTTTTAAAACATTAATTTCAGTGTCTGGGGTAGGGGTTAAAGTTGCAATTGCTATTTTATCTGAATTTTCACCGGAACAAATCACGGTAGCTATTGTATCTGGAGATAGTAAAACTATTACTAAGGCTTCTGGAGTGGGAAATAAATTATCACAAAGGATTATACTTGAATTAAAAGATAAATTTAAAGATATTGAGCAAAACGAAGGTGCTTGCGTTGATGGAATATTATATTCCAATCAGAATATTTCTGAAGCAATAAAAGCTTTAGTTGTTTTGGGATATTCTGCCTCTGAAATAACTCCTATAGTTTCAAAAATAGATAGTGGGTTACCTATTGAACAAATTATTAAATTGGCTCTAAAAGCAATGTCGGGGAGGTAATTATTTTTGGATTTTGATTTTGAAAATCGTATAACAGCTCCTGATGAGATTCCTGAAGATAAAGACATTGAAAATCCCTTAAGACCTATAAATATCTCTGAATACATTGGCCAGAATAAAGTTAAGGAAAATTTGTCTGTATTCATAGAAGCGGCTAAAATTCGAAATGAATCTCTCGATCATGTTTTATTATATGGACCTCCTGGGCTTGGAAAAACTACACTTTCGGGAATAATTGCAAATGAGATGGGAGTTAACATAAGAATAACCTCTGGCCCAGCAATAGAAAAACCTGGAGATTTAGCAGCTATTCTTACAAATTTAAATGAGGGTGATGTTCTATTTATTGATGAAATTCATAGATTAGCTCGTAATGTGGAAGAAATATTGTATCCTGCTATGGAAGATTTTTCGATAGATATTATTACTGGAAAAGGACAAATGGCAGCGTCATATCATTTGCCTTTGCCTAAGTTTACCTTAGTGGGAGCAACTACTCGAGCCGGGCAACTTACAGCTCCTTTAAGAGATAGATTTGGAGTTGTATTACGTCTTGAAATGTATACTGCTGAAGAGTTGTCTTTGATTGTTAAAAGAAGTTCAAATATTTTGAATATTAATACAACAAAAGAAGGATGCTTAGAAATTGCTTCGAGATCTCGAGGAACACCAAGAATTGCTAATCGTCTTTTAAAAAGAGTTAGAGATTTTGCACAAGTTATTTCTGATGGAATTATAAATTATGATACCGCCAAAGTTGCACTTGATAAATTAGAAATAGATGAGATCGGATTAGATGCTAACGATAGAAGAATGTTAACAACTTTAATAAAATTTTATAATGGCGGACCAATAGGGTTAGAAACTTTAGCTGCAGCTATAGGTGAAGAATCAGTTACGATAGAAGATGTGTATGAGCCGTATCTTATGCAAATAGGGTTTTTAAGCAGAACACCAAGAGGAAGAGTAGCAACGCATTCGGCTTATTTACATTTAGGTATAAATGATCCTAATGAGTTGAATTTTTTTAATAATAATGAATTTTAAAAGTAGGAGAATATTATATGTCGAGATTATTTGGAACAGATGGAATTAGAGGAATAGCAAATAAAGATTTAACTTGTGAACTTGCTATGAAAATAGGAAAATCAGCAGCAATAGTTTTAGGAAAAGAAAAAAATTCGAAGCTAAAAATTTTAATTGGAAAAGATACAAGGATTTCTTCAGATATGTTAGAAGGAGCATTAATATCAGGTTTATGTTCTATAGGAGCTAATGTAGTAAAATTGGGAGTTGTACCAACTCCTACGGTTGCCTTTTTAATAAAAAAATATAATGCAGATGCCGGGATAATGATATCTGCTTCGCATAATTCTTTTGAATTTAATGGAATTAAATTATTCAATTCTGATGGATATAAACTTCCAGATGATTTAGAAGAAGAAATAGAGAATGTTATTTTAGATAAATCAGAACAAAATGAAGAATTATTAATAGGAAGAGAATTAGGTAAAGTAAGTGTTGCAGAAGATGCTTATAGAGATTATATAGATTATGTTAAATCCACAGTACCATTTAACTTAGAGGGAATGAATGTAGCTTTAGATTGTGCTAATGGTTCAGCTTTTAGAACGGCTCAGTTGTTATTTTCAGAACTTGGCGCTAATTCTCATATATTATTTAATAAACCTAATGGGATTAATATAAATGATAATTGTGGATCCACTCATATGGATGCTTTGAAAAAATATGTGAAAGAAAATAATCTTGATTTAGGAATAGCTTTTGATGGGGATGCCGATAGATGTTTAGCTATTGATGAAAAAGGAAATATAATTGATGGAGATTTTATAATGGCTATTTGTGCGGCTGATTTAAAATCTAGAAATAAGCTCATTAATAATACTATTGTGGGAACGGTAATGACTAATATGGGGTTTAATCGTTTTTGTGATGATAACAATTTGAAATTTATATCTACAAATGTTGGAGATAGGTATGTGTTAGAAAGTATGTTAAGAGAAGGATATAATTTTGGAGGAGAACAATCTGGACACGTTATATTTTTAGATTACTCTACTACAGGTGACGGCCAATTAACAGCTTGTCACTTATTAAGTGTTTTAAATAGAAGAAAAGCAAATTTATCGAGTCTTTCAACTTTAATGAAAAGATACCCACAAGTTATTATTAATGTGAAGATCTCTCATCATGGGAAAATAGAATTTTATAAAGATAAAGTTATAAAAAAAATTATAAAAGATGCAAAAGAAAAAATTTCAAATACTGGTAGGGTTTTAGTACGTGTTTCTGGAACAGAGCCGCTTGTTAGAGTTATGCTAGAAGGAGAAGATTATTCTTTTATAGAAAAGCTTGCAAAGGAAATTGCTGATGTAATAAAGAATAGACTTTCATAAAGAATAGGGGATATATTTTGAGATTTTCTAATTTTGAAGATTATGAATTAATAGATGTTTCAATTGGAGAACGATTAGAGCGATTTGGAGATATAGTTTTAATTCGTCCTGATCCTCAGGTTATATGGAATACTCCAAAAGGCGAGTGCTGGAATAAGGCTCACGCAAAATATTATAGATCTAAAACAGGTGGAGGTCATTGGAAAGAGCTTAATAAATTGCCCAGTTCTTGGAAAATAAATTATAAAAATTTAAAATTTGCTATTAAGTTGATGGGGTTTAAGCATACTGGGATATTTCCTGAACAATCGGTTAATTGGGAATTTATAATAAAAAAAATTAAAGAATCAAAAAGAAAAATTAAACTTTTAAATCTTTTTGCTTATACAGGAGGAGCTACTCTTGCAGCAGCTTCTGCAGGAGCTGAAGTTTGCCATGTAGATGCTTCTAAGGGGATGGTTTGCTGGGCAAAGGAAAATTCTGAATATTCAAATATAAAAAATAAATCTATTAGATGGATTGTTGATGATTGCATGAAATTTGTTAAAAGAGAAATAAGAAGAGAAAATAAGTATGATGCAATTATTATGGATCCTCCTTCATATGGAAGAGGGCCTAATGGGGAAATATGGAAAATTGAAGAAAATTTATTTTCATTAGTAAAAGATTGTTCTAAATTACTTAGTAATGATTCAATTTTTTTTATGTTAAATTCTTATACGACTGGTCTTTCAGCATCAGTAATGGAATATTTAATGAATTTGTGCATTCAAAAAAAATTTGAAGGAAAAGTTATTTCAGACGAAATAGGAATTAAAGTTGCTTCAAGTTCTTTGATTTTGCCTTGTGGTTCAACTGTTATATGGGAAAGGTGATTTTAGATATTAAGGTGTTGTTTTATGAAATCTTTAATAAATGTTAGTAATGTTAATTTTGCTTATGAAGATTTAGATAAGAATTATTTAATAAATGTGCTTAAATCTATTAATTTAAATATAGAATCAGGAGAATTTATTTGTATTTTAGGAAATAATGGATCAGGAAAATCAACACTTGCAAAACATTTAAATGGAATCTTGCTTCCTAGTGGAGGTAAGATTTTTATTGATGGATTGAGGACTTCTGATGAATCTAAAACTTATAAAATAAGGAGTACTGTAGGGATTGTTTTTCAAAATCCTGATAATCAAATAGTATCTACAATAGTTCAGGAAGATGTGGCTTTTGGGCCGGAAAATTTAGGAATTGAACCTAGTGAAATTAGAGACAGAGTTAATTGGGCGCTAAGAAGTGTTGGTATGTTAGAATTTAAAGATAGAGAAATACATACTCTTTCCGGAGGACAAAAACAAAAAGTAGCAATAGCATCAATATTAGCAATGAAACCTAAATGTATAGTTTTAGATGAACCAACTGCTATGTTAGATCCTATTGGAAGAGATGATATTATGAATGTTATAAAATATCTTAATGAAAAAGGAATATCAATTGTTTTAATTAGTCATTTTATGGAAGAAGCAGCTTTTAGCAATAGAATTTTAGTTATGTTTAAAGGAAACATCGTTATGGATGCTAAGCCTCGAGAAATTTTTTCACAAATAGATTTGCTAAGAAAATATAATTTAAATGTACCTAAAACAACAGAACTTTTATATAAATTAAAATTAGAAGGTTATAATGTAGAAAATGGTGTTTGGAGTGAAGAAGATTGTGCAGATCAAATACTTAAATTATTGGAGGAAATTTAATGCCAATTATAGATGTTAAAAATCTTTCCTATACATATTCTTCTAGAGGGATTGAATCTAAAAATTTAGCTTTGAATAATATTAATTTATCTATAAATAAAGGTGAATTTATAGGAATTATTGGACATACAGGATCGG
>CAYJNP010000013.1:10745-11034 GCA_964371665.1 uncultured Eubacteriales bacterium
TCTAAAACATTTAAATGGACTATTAAAACCTTCATACGGAAAAATTATTATTGATAATAAAGATATTTGGGAAAATCCGAAGGAAATAAGAAAAATTCGTTATAAAGTAGGGATGGTTTTTCAATATCCTGAGTACCAATTATTTGAAGATACAGTTTATAATGATATATCTTTTGGACCTAATAATATAGGGTTAACTAATGATAAAATTAATGATAGAGTGAATGAATCTATAAATTTTGTTGGATTAGATAAATCCATACTACAAAAATCACCGTTTTCTCTTTCA
>CAYJNP010000014.1:0-10557 GCA_964371665.1 uncultured Eubacteriales bacterium
ATCTAGCATAATTTTTTTAATAATTCCCACTAAATTATTAGATAAGCTTAATTTTTTATTTTCAAAACAAAATGATAAAATGAGAGTAAAAAGCTTAAGAACTTCTTTAACCATGAGATTAGCCCATATTTCTAGTGCTATGGAAGAAGTTTCTCAATCGGTTCAAACTGTATCTGAAAAATTATCTGAAATAAATTTAGAGAATATAAATGAGGTTTGTAAAAATGCAGTTAATTTCACATGTAAAGGTTGCGGATTAAAATTTTTTTGTTGGAATAAAGAACGTGATTATACAGTGGATGTTTTTTCAAAAATTGTTGATATTCTTAAATCAAATGGAAAAATTAATAAAAAAGATTTTTCTATATCTTTTGCAGATAGATGTTGCAAATATCCTGAAATGGTAAAGTCAATTAATAAATATTATGATGAATTTGTTATAAAAGAAAATGCTCAAAGGAGAGTGGGGGAAATAAGAGGAGTTATTTCTGAACAATTATCTGCTATGGGTGGGATTTTAAATGATATAGAAAATGAGTTTAAAAATTATGAAACGTTTAATAATGAATTATCTGAAAAGCTAATTTTAGCTTTAAGGCAAAAAGAAATAACACCAATAGAAGTTAGTTGTAGAGAAGATAAATATGGAAGATTATTTATTGAGATGGAAATAGTGAATTATTCTACTAAAAAAATTAATAAATTAAATATTTCAAAAGAAATTTCAGATATATGTTTTAGAAAAATGGATTATCCTTCTATAAGCTATGCTGAAGATAGATGTAAAATACAAATTTGTCAAAAGCCTGAATACATAGTTGAAATAGGTAGTTCACAACATACTTATAAAAATGGGAAATTTTGTGGAGACAATTTTTGTTATTTTGAAGACGGAATGGGAAGAAAAATAGTGGTCATAAGTGATGGAATGGGAACTGGAGGAAGAGCGGCTGTTGATGCTGCTATGACTACAAGTATAATTAAAAAACTTATAAAGGCAGGGATAGGGTTTAGCTCTGCCCTAAAAATAATAAATTCAGCTTTATTAGTAAAATCTGAAGACGAAACTCTTTCTACACTTGACATCACTTGTGTAGATATGTTTACAGGTAAAACTGAATTTTTAAAAGCAGGAGCATCAATTACTTTTATAAGAAAGAAAAATCGTATTATAACAATAGATACCCCATCGTTACCGGTTGGGATTTTAAATAATATAGATTTTTCAAATACAGAAGCTACAATTGATAATGGAGATTGGATATTAATGATATCAGATGGAGCAGTTTCAAATGGTGATAGTTGGATTAAGGAAGAGTTTAAAAATTATGAAAATAATAGTCCTGAAAATTTAGCACAACATATAATAAATTTGGCAATGAAACGTGCTGGTTCTGATTTTGACGATGATATTACTGCTATTGCAATGAAAGTTGAGTTAGCTTAAATAATACACTTTATAATATATTAAATATAGACTAGGTTATTTATAAAAAACTATTTTGATATTTCTAAAAACTATTGGAATATTTACATAAAAAATAATGCAACATGATATAAAAATAAAATATTTTTATTTAGATATTTTCAGCCTTATATTTTAAAAAACTTACTAACTAATTGTTATATAATTAATGTTATGATAGAATGAATTTTATATTTTAATGAAAGGATAGGTAAATAGATGTTTTTTGCGTGGTCATTTAATGATGTATTTACACAATTAAATGATTTTTTGTATACTAAGATTTTAATTTTATTATTAATTGCTTGTGGTTTTTTTTTCTCATTTAGAACAAAGTTTGTACAGTTTAGGCTTTTGTCAGATGCTTTTAAGGTGATGGTTGAGAAATCTCAAAAGGGAAAAATATCTTCTTTTCAAGCTCTAATGATATCAACCGCATCAAGGGTTGGAACAGGAAACATTGCAGGAATAACTGCTGCTATTATAATAGGGGGTCCAGGTGCTATTTTTTGGATGTGGATGATGGCTATTTTAGGAGCTGCTTCGGCTTTTGCTGAAAGCACGTTAGCTCAAGTTTACAAGGTCAGAATAGGAAAAGATTTTCGTGGAGGACCTTCATACTATATTCAAAAAGCTTTGGGAAAGCGTTGGATAGGAATAATATTTTCTATTTTATTAATTGCTTGTTTTGCTTTTGGATTTAATGGGTTACAATCGTATAATATATCATCTTCTTTATCTCATTATATAGATGATTATTCAAATAGTATATATCCTTTTGCTGTAGGAATAGTTTTATCAATAATTACTGCTTTAGTAATATTTGGAGGGGTTCATAGAATAGGATTTATTTCATCAGTTATTGTTCCCATAATGGCTATTATGTACATATTAGTTGGATTTTATATCACCATAGTTAATATTGAAAAATTTCCTAAAATTATGAATGATATATTTATGCAAGCGTTTGATTTTAAATCAATGATGGGCGGATTTGCAGGAAGTGCTATGTTGATAGGAATAAAACGAGGGTTGTTTTCAAATGAAGCTGGAATGGGTAGTGCGCCAAATGCAGCGGCTACTGCAGAGGCTTCTCACCCGGTTAAACAGGGGATGGTACAGGTTTTGTCTGTTTTTATAGATACTATGGTGATTTGTACTACTACTGCTTTTATGATACTTTTTTCTGGAGAAGATTTACAAAATGGATTAAATGGAATACCATTTGTTCAGAAATCAGTATCTAGTCAAACCGGTATATATGGAATACATTTTATTACTTTATCTATTTTCTTTTTTGCATTTACTTCGATTATAGGGAATTATTGTTATGCTGAATCAAACATATTATTTATAAAAGATAATAAAATTTTTCTTAATATTTTTAGAATAACTTGTTTAATAGCTATATTTTTAGGGGCGCAATCAAATTTTGATTTAGTTTGGAATATAGCAGATATATTAATGGGGTTAATGGCATTAGTTAATATAATGGCGATATTAATTTTGTCTAACAAATTAATTAAAGTTTTAAACGACTATATAAATCAGAAAAAAATGGGAAAAGATCCTGTTTTCAAATCAAAAGATTTAGGAATAGATAACGCTGAAGTTTGGGAGTAAATATAAAGTGTAATTTAAATATTATGAATAAATTAATATATTTTTAAAATAATATTAATGAGCTTTTAAAGGCTTATCATCTAAATTTTAGGTGATTATAAAATTTAATGCATATAGGCGTTTGCTATGTGTTAAAATATTTTTCCGTTAGTTTTAACTTAAGTTTAAGCTAACGGTTTTTAATATAATAGTATTTTTATTTTAAAATATATGATAGATTAATTTTTAATATTAGAATAATAGGGGAGATAAATAATGAAAAAAATAGGTTTAGTTCCAAGAATTATAATTAGTATAATATTAGGAATTCTAATAGGAACTTTTTTACCAGAATCAATTATAAGATTAGCAGTGACTTTAGGTTCTATATTTAGTGAGATTTTAAAATTCACAGTACCTCTTATGATATTAGCGTTTGTTATAATTGGAATAGCAGATCTTTCACAAGGAGCAGGTAAACTGCTTGGAATTACAACTAGCATATCTTATATTTCAACTATTATTGCAGGATTTATAGCTTTTTTTGTTGCAATAAATTTATTTCCTAGTTTTATAGATCAATCAATTTTTAAAAATATTACAAATATTAATGAAAATCAACTAACTCCATTTTTTAATATTAAAATTCCACCTTTATTAGATATAACATCTGCGCTTGTGTTTTCATTTATAATGGGATTAAGTATAAGCACTATGAGAGGGAAAACAATTGGTTTTGCTACATATAATCTTTTTTCTGAATTTTCAGAGATTATCGCTAAACTATTAAATGTAATGATAATACCTTTACTACCTATATACATAATGTGTACATTTGCAAACATGACATATGTTGGAACAACTTTTGTGATTATATCGGTTTTATGGAAAGTTTTTATAGTTATTTTATGTTTACATTTATTATATTTATTAATAATGTTTTTAATTGCAGGAGTAGTTTCTAAGAAAAATCCGCTAATAATGATTAAAAACCAAGTTTCTGGATATTTAGCAGCCATAGGAACACAGTCTTCAGCAGCATGTATACCTGTAAACTTAGAATGTGCAAATAAAAATGGAACAACTAAAGAAATTTCAGAATTTGTTATTCCGCTTTGTTCAACTATACATATGGCTGGAAGTATGATCACAATAACAAGTTGCGTTACAACTGTTTTGATGATATTTAATATGTCGTATAATTATTCTTTAATGCTTTCGTTAATTTTAACATTAGGAATTGCAATGGTAGCTTCTCCTGGAGCTCCTGGAGGAGGGATAATGTCTGCCTTACCATTTTTATCAATTGTTGGAATAGAATCAGATGGTGTAATAGCGAGCCTTCTTATAGCACTTTACATAACTCAAGATAGTTTTGGAACTGCAGCGAATATTTCTGGAGATAACGCCATTGCTGTTTATGTAGATACAATTTACAATAAATTTATAAATAAAAGTGTGTAGAATAAATAATTATTTATTAAATACAAACTTAATATATATTTAAAATATTTTTTGTGAATATTACTAAAATAATTAAATTTTAATCCATTAAATTTGGTATTTACTTTCTCTAGAATATCTGTTAAAATAATAAATTGTAGAAAGGGTTCTGCTTGTAATGTTATATTATTGTAAATTAAATTATATGAAATGGAAGTGCAATTATGATTTCTAAATTAAAAGAAGAAGGTATAGAATTTTTATTTGAAGCTATTTTGAAATTAGAAAATGTTGAGGAATGTTATAGCTTTTTTGAAGATTTATGTACAGTTCCTGAGTTAAGATCTATGTCTCAAAGATTAGTAGTGGCTAAAATGTTAAATGACGATAAAGTGTATAGCGACATTGTTGGTAAGACTGGAGCTAGCACTGCAACTATTAGTAGGGTTAATCGTGCGTTAAATTATGGTAGCGACGGATATAGCATTATTCTAGGTAGAATTGATAACAAATAATTTTATAATTAAGTACAAAATTAAGTACAAAATTAAGTACAAAAATTATTCTATGTGATAAAGAATATCAAATTAAATATTTAATTTGATATTTTTTAGTTATTGGTTTGAAGTCTGTTGAGCTTATAAAGCATTAAGAAACAATAAACAATTTGCTATTTGGGTGGGGAAAAAGGTTATATTAAACCGCCTTTCCAATTATATAATAGAATTATTGAAGCTACTATTATAAATAAAAAAGTGTTAGACGGCAAATAAACATAACAGCTTACCATATACAAATAGCTGTGTAAGTATTATATTGTATATATTCCTAAGCATGTAGAATATAGACGAAAAATAATATATAATTAATAATAGGAAAAGCATAAAATATATCATAAAATGATGTTTAATAAGCCTATAAGATTAACTATTTATTTGAGTGGTTTAATTGACAATGAAAATAAAAAAACAATAAAAATTAAATGTGTTTGTATAATGAATTTGTGGGAGATAGATATGATTCAAAAAAAATTGTTTGGTAATGATATAGAAAAAAATTGTGATTATTGTTTGAATTTATTTATTGATTCAAATTTTTCAAAAAAATGTATAAAAAATAAAAAAGGATTAAATTTAGAAAATAAATGTAAATATTTTAGTTATGATCCTCTACAACGCAAACCTAAAATTGCACCTGAATTGCTTGAATATAGCGCTGATGATTTTAAAATATAGCTTTATATTTAAAAAATTAAAATTTTATTACAAAAAGAGAAAGGGATATGATAGCTTTTATGATTAAGGAATTATTTAAAACAATATCTGAAAATAAAAAAGCTTTTCATGATTATTTTGTAATAGAATCAATTGAAGTTGGAGTAGAATTAAAAGGGACAGAAGTAAAATCTTTGAGACAAGGGAAAGGGAATATTAAAGAATCGTGGGTATCGATTATAAAAAATGAGTTATTTATAAATAATATGCATATAAGCCAATATGAAAAGGGAAATATTTTTAATCAAGATCCTATTAGAATTAGAAAATTACTAGCTCATAGAAAAGAAATTAATCGTTTATATGAAACTGTTAAAATGAAAGGGTATACATTAATTCCTTTATCGATTTATTTTAAAGGTTCAAAAATAAAAATAAAATTAGGAGTGTGTAAAGGCAAAAAAAATTATGATAAAAGAGCAACTATTGCTGCAATGGATGCCAAGAGAGATATGCAAAGAGCTATGAAAGAAAAGAATAGGTGAGTATTTTAAATGGGGGCGTAAAGGTTTCGACGGAGATTGTGATTTTTAGTAAGCGAGTAGCGTTTCGAACACGCTTTAAACATCGATTTTTTACAAATTAAATAACAATAATAATCGCGAACTTGTAGCTGCTTAGTCAGCTACCGTTCTTACTGAGAATACTACGACTTAGATAAGAGCGTCATTTAGTAGTGAACGTGAATTAAAGTTTGGTTCAACTTTAATCATGAATTAGGACCTACTGTAACAGTTATCTTGTCATTTGGAGAATTGTGAAGGGAATTTTAAATAAATGAATATACTCGTAGAAATCTAAACTGAATGATTTTCGGACAGGGGTTCAATTCCCCTCGCCTCCACCAAAATTAAATTGTGTTTGATATATTAAAGGAGAAAAAAATGAAAAAGTTATTAGTATTATTTAATTTGCTTGTATTTATATTAATTTTAGTATCCTTAAGTTTCTATTGTTATGCTATTCCTCCAAATCCTTCTGAATGTACAGTTAGTAATGATAAAAATTTGATACAATTCGAAAGAGTTAAGGAATTACATAAACAAATGTATTGGGCTAGGGAATGGTCCGATGAAAAAATCCATAAAAATATAGATAATTCTACATTGTGTTATAGTATTTTTGATAAAGATGGAAATCAAATTGGATTTGTACGAGCAGTTACAGATTTTTCAACAATATGTTATATACTCGATCTTGTTGTTGATGAGTCATGTAGGAGAGTAGGAATTGGAACAAAACTTATGAAGGCAATATTAGATAACGAAGATTTAAAAGATTGCTCGTTTGTTTTGGCTCCTTCCGTAGAAGCCAGAAATTTTTATGAACACTTGGGATTTATTATTAAAAACGATAAGTACATGTTGTTTAGAGTTTAATTTTTAAATATAACTTTAGAAAAAAGAGCAATTATACTTTACTATAAGTGTAAGTAGTTGCTCTTTAAATTTTTAGATTAATTGTTAACTTGCTTTATTTTTCTTTTTGTTCCAAAATAAATCTCCATAATTTATTTTTATATTCCTCGCTTGCATAATCTATTCCAATTCGATTTGCAACTTTAAAATTGCATTTGTATCCATCGTCTTCAAGCCAGATTTTATTTGAATTTGAAAGATTTTCACTATTTAAATTCCTATCTATTTTCAAAGCTTTTGTAAGTTTTCCTGGTCCATTGAAACCTTTAACTCCTCTAATCAAAACAGCTTCAGGGGAATTTTTAATACCTGTTACAATATTAAACATATAATGAATTCCGTAACATAAATATATATAAGCTAAACCGCCGCTTTCATACATAATTTTTGTACGTTCAGTTTTACCTTTGTGTGCGTGGCACGCAGTATCGTTTTCTCCAAAATAACTTTCAGTTTCAGTTATTCGAATTTTAATTATTTTTCCATTTAAATTTCTGCAGAGTAATTTTCCTAAAAATTTGGGGGCTAAAGTAATAGCGTTTTGACTATAGAAATTAGTGTTTAATTTCATTTTTATTTGTTCCTATATATTTATTTTTAATTTTGTATATTTATATTGTTACATATAAAATTTTAATTTACAATACTCCTTGATTTTTTTAATTTATTTAATTAAACTTAAAGCAAATGTTTCCAATATTGCTGCAATCAATAAAATAGTTGCAATTAAAGATAAAATAATTAATATGTTTTTTTCCCGTTTTTTCTTTACAGTTTTACATATTTCGTCGTTCATATTAATGTAATTTTTTTTACAAAATTTTTTAAATTTTGATTTTTCAAATCTAAAATAAGTACTAAATAATATCATAATTATTGAAGCACTAAGCTCAAGTAATATAAATATTACTGAAATCCAAGAACCAATGCCTATAGAAAGCTTAATTATTGAACCTAACATAAAAGAAGAATTGGCACACCATAATGTGCCAATAATTCCAAATGTCCAATAACTTAGCCAAAAAATTATAAATAAAACCACAAGATTATTAGTAAAACACCAAATAAAATTTTGCAAATCATTGGTAGTTTGTACCTTAGTTAGCACTTCTAAAAAATTAGAAGATATAATATTTGAATTTGATTTGAAATAAATACCCCAAATAAAAAAAGAAATTTCAAAAATTAACTGTAACAAACCTATTAAATATATTTTTTTAAATTTTATTTTATGCATAATAATTAATTTTTTGGCCTCCATTTTTCGAATTAATATTTCAACATTTATTAAGCAATATAACCACCAATGCCCACTGCAATTAAAAGAGGAATCAAAGCTGTTGTTAAGGCTGCCACTCCACTTCCTGCAGCGAACGTTGCCTCGAGCACAGCCATTGACTCTGCTATTGTCGCTCCTTCAACTAACGCTGTCCCTGCAGCTGTTACTGCTTCCCCTGCTGTCCCTGCTGTTGCCACTACTGCTGTCCCTACTTGCTGCCCTACTTCACTTTCAGCTATGGTTTTAACTCCATCCGTCACTCGATCCGGATTTTTTTTCACAAAATCACGTATCCTTGCAATATTGGCTTCCAGTTCAGCTTTTGCACCTTTTTTAAAAGCTGGAAAATTTTTTCCATTTTTTTCGTATGAATCAAACCCTGCAGATATTACTTTTCCTGCAACTACACAAGCATGAGGTTGTAGGAAAGATTTAGTTGATTTAAATTGCATTTTTTTATTTGTAGGCATTGTGCCAACCAAATTACCATTTTTATGAACTGAAAATGCATTTTCAGTTGCTTTATATTCAAAAATATCATTACCGATTGAACATTTGGCTTCTTCCATGTTTAAAAAATTCAGCACTGTATGATTTGCACACATCGCACCAATACAAAATACTACCATAAAAATATTAACTGCATAAAATAAACTGATTTTTTTAACTTTCATAAATAATCATCCTTTTTATTAATTTGATAATTTGAGTTTTAAACCAATAAATTAACTATAGTACTCCTTTCTAATTATAAAAAATTTATATATAAGCATTTTAAATGCTACAATATACTATTTTTTAACTATTTTTTCAAAAAAGAAAAATTTCAAAAACTGATATAAAAATCAAAATTTCAACTGGAGCCATTAATATAGCTGATTTTGCAAAATAAACTGTTATAAATAATACTAAATGGGAATATAAATCACCATATTTTTTGCAGATCAAAATATCTTTTATAAGTCAATTTATATATTTCACATGTTTGTTCTCCTTTCGATATAATACTATGCATAATTATATAACTCGACTAATTAAAAGTCAATATATTCTTAAAATAGAATATTTTTACAAAAATAACAATACATGTCTGAATATATAAAAACAACAACAATTATTATAAAAATTCAAAAATTAATAAACCTAGCTTTATTTTTATTAATTCATTTAGATACTTAATAACTAAATATGCAACAATTTAAATAACCTTGTAAATATCAATGTTAAAGTTTGTAAGTCAAGTATCCAAATGTTTTTTATTTCCAAACTAAGTATAAAGGTAAATTGTTAAGTGATATATTTTTTATGGAAATTTTTTTATAAATTGTATTTTTATTTAAATCAAACGGTTTTTGGTTATGATCAGCAATAAATAAATTTAAACGGGTAATAGTATCACATGACTCATTTATGTATACGAATCCTCATATTCTTCTTCATTAATATCATCTAATAGCTTAAAATAACCTTTGATTTATGTACAACAGATCTTGGAACTTTATTCTTATCCACTGATTCATATAAATTCAATTTCTTTTAAAAAAATTTATATTGATTGTATTAATTGTAAGATAAAAATTTCATATTTACACTTAACTCTCGCAATTGATCAAGCAGTCAATAAAAAGCTGTCAAACGACAGCTTTCAACTCTATTTTTAATTTGGTACGGGTGACAGGATTTGAACTTGCACGATTTTACCACTATAACCTAAATCTAGCGTGGTTGCCAATTTTGCCACACCTGCAAATAAATTGTATAATTTATATTATTAAAATTATTGTCAACTATTTTATATAATTTTTTATTTTATTAAAATAATGCCTTATAGATAATATTAAACCACACATTGGACGGATGTTTATGATTTTTATGAATATAATCAAAATTTCATACATATTAATTAAATATAAATTATATAAAAAATAAATTAAAACAAGTCTTGACACATAAAAGTAATTATGATATTATAAGACTCGTCGCTGAGATATAGTTGTATCCTATAAGGCGATAAAATGGGAGCATAGCTCAGCTGGGAGAGCACCTGCCTTACAAGCAGGGGGTCACAGGTTCGAG
>CAYJNP010000015.1:0-1364 GCA_964371665.1 uncultured Eubacteriales bacterium
GATCTTTAACATATATAATTCCTATGATATTATCTAAATCTTCGTGGAAAACAGGTAATCGAGAATACCCCATTTTTATTGCTAAATCTACTGCATCTTGAATACTTTGAATATCTTCTAATGCACAAATATCTGTTCTATGAGTCATGACTTCAGTGATTAATGTATTGTCGAATTCAAATACATTGCTGATCATATTTTTAGCACGGTCCTCTATTATGCCTTTTTGTTTTCCGATATCGACAAGCATTAATATTTCCTCTTCAGTAACAGAACCTTCAGACGCATCAGGATTAAATCCAAGTAATTTTATTATGAAGTTTGTAGACAAAGATAAAAATTTTATAAATGGCTTAAAGATACTTTGTATTGCTAATATTATCCCTATTACCTTGAAAGAGATTTCTTCTGATTTTTGCATACCAATTTTTTTAGGAACAAGTTCTCCAAATACTAATGAGAAATATGATAATATGAAAGTAATAATAAAAGTAGAAATAGCAGTAATTAAAGATTGAGAAATTGGTAAAAATGATAATATCGATGCTAATGATATAGCAAAACTTTGTGAAGCTACAGCAGAAGTTAAAAATCCAGAAAGAGTAACACCAACTTGAATAGTAGCTAAAAATTTGCTTGAGTTATTAATAAGTTTTATAATTTTAATAGCTTGAGCATCGTTGTTGTCTGCCATTTTTTTTATTTTATTATCATTCACAGTGATTAAAGCTATTTCAGACATGGCAAAGAAAGCGTTTATTAAAATAAGAATAAGTAATACAAACATCTGTAAAACTCCAGAATTACTGCTCAAATTTTTCACCTACGATTTAAATTTTTATATTTAATTATAATTTTATATAAATAAAAAAAAATAGTCAATTTAAAAATATATATTTTTTCTATGTTTAATATTTCTTTATTTTTATGTAATACTTGAATTTATAGGATTAAAATAATAATATAAATAATATAAATCCATATCAAAGGGGAGCACTATTAAATGGGATATAAAGAAAAATTTTTAGAAGTATATAACAATAATATAAAAAGGCAGGGTTCAGAAGAACTGTTAGAGTGGTTATTAAAAACAGATTTTTTCACAGCTCCTGCAAGCACGAGGTATCATTGTGCTTGTTTAGGAGGATTAGTGCAGCATAGTTTTTTTGTATATGAAACTATTATGAACAGACATTTTGATTCTGATGACAATATTGAAAGTTTTACAATATGTGCTCTTTTACATGATTTGTGTAAAGCGCAGTTTTATAAAACGTCTGTTAGAAATGTTAAAAATGAAGAAACAGGTAAATGGGAAAAACAACCATATTATTCAGTTGAAGATATATTTCCTTATGGTCATG
>CAYJNP010000015.1:1374-7939 GCA_964371665.1 uncultured Eubacteriales bacterium
GTCTGTGTTTTTAATAGAAAGATTTATGAGGTTAAAAACATCTGAGGCTATGGCAATAAGGTGGCATATGGGTGGGTTTGATGATACTGCAAAATCTGGTGGATTTTCAATAAGTTTAGCTTATGCTAAATACCCATTGGCAGTTAAGCTTCATTTAGCAGATTTAGAATCAACTTATTTATTAGAAAAATACACTTCATCAGCAGGGAATATACATTCTGGTTAAAGTATAAACTTTAAAAGAAATTTATCGTTAGTTTTATTAATAGTTACTTGCTTATTATGCTTTTTAACATTTTCATTAATAGTATTTATTCCAAATCCATGTAAATTTGGATTTCCTTTAGATGATACTGCTTTATATTTATTTAATTGAATATTTTTCTTAGTTTCTATGGGATTTGAAATATCAAAATGTATATCATTAGATGTTTTATATATACTAATTTTTACATATGGATTATTTTTTTTAGATAACTCAAAACAAGCTTCTATAGCATTGTCTATGGCATTTCCAATGGCAATGCATAAATCAGAATGTAGATTAGACAAATTAATATTTGAATTATTGTCAAAATAAAATTTTATATTTGATCTTTCAGATATGTATTTTTTGTATTTGATCATAAAATCTAAAACTTCATTTCCCGTAGAATTTAAACTATCAAAGATTTTTACACATTCATAAATTTCTGAAATTTTTTCTTTAGCTTTGTCATATTCTCCAAGCATTATGTATCCAGATATAATGAACTGTGCGTTTTTAATATCATGAATAATTTTATTGCATTTATTATAGGTTACTTTTGTATCAGTTATTAATTTTTTCAAAGTTTGGAATCTCCTTTCTTTACGATAAAATATAGTGAACTTATTTCACAATTGTATTACTTTTTATTTAGAATTGCAATACTCATATTAATTATGAATACAATACAAAATTTAATAATATAAAAGATAAAAGGTTTTTAAAAAAGAATAAAGAATAATTTTTTATAGTTTAGATTTATACTTAATTTTTATATTTATTAACTACAATATGTAAGTTGTAAAATTAATATATTTGATAACTAATTAACAAAAAAGCATAAGAAATGAAAATTTGATATTGAAATGTTTATTAAGTAGTGATAAAATAAGCAGAATATTATCAAAGCGACACTTTTTAAAAAAGAAATTGGAGGTAAATGTTGCTTTGAAGTTTAAATAAAAAGGAGTTTATTATTTATGTTAAAAATCAGAAAAATATTGGCTATTGTTTTAACTTCAGTTTTATTTATTACAATGTTAGTGGGATGTGGCTCGCAAGATGCAAAAAATTCTTCGCTCGATACATTAACTGTCGCGACTGTTGCAGAACCTAGAGGGCTTGATTTTGCTTTAGTTAACGATAATGAGTCAGCAAATATAACATCAAATATATATGAAGGGTTATTAAGATTTTCTAGAGATTCTACTGATCTAGAACCTAGTCTTGCAAAATCTTGGGATATAAGTGTTGATGGTCTTAGTTATACTTTTACGCTTAGAGAAGGTGTTAAATTTCATGATAGAACAGATTTTAATGCAGAGGCAGTAAAATTTAATATTGATAGGCAATTAGGTGGTAATGCAACCTCAGATATGTCATATGCTGAGACTGTTTATGGAAATGTTAAAAATGTTGAAGTTATAGATAATTATACGGTTAAAATTAATTTAAAAACTATATGTACTCCGTTTTTAAGAAATTTAGCGATGTGTATGGGAGCACCTATGGCTAGCCCTAAGGCGCTAAAAGACAATAATAACTCGCTAAATGAAAATCCTGTTGGAACAGGTGCTTATAAGTTTGTGAGATGGGATAAGGGTCAAAATGTTATACTTATTAGAAATGATGAGTATTGGGGAGATAAAGCTAATATCAAAAATTTAATTTTTAAAGTAATAGCAGATAGTTCAGCGAGGGCAGTTGCTCTTGAAAATGGTGAAGCTGATATAGTAGCTGTTGATACTAATATAGCAGATCAAATAAAAAATTCAGGAAACACTTTGCTTACTAATGAAGGAATGAATATTTTTTATACAGGATTCAATTTTGCTTCTAAGAATGTTGAAAAACTAGAAGTAAGAAAAGCAATTGTTCAAGCTATAAATGTTCCTGAAATGACAGAAAGTTTAACTAAAGGATATGCTACTCCGGCAACATCTATATTACCTAAGTTTATGGATGGATATGATTCGAGCATAAAGCAATATTCTTACGATCCAGAAAGTTCTAAAGCAGCAATAGCTTCATTAGGAGTTAATAATATACATTTTATTACACATACAGGACCTAGAGGGCAAGAAACAGCGGAAGCTATACAAGGTTATTTATCAAAAGTTGGAATAAATTGTACTATTGATGCTTATGACTGGACAACATATAATAGCAAAATTAAAAATGGTGATTATGATATGTGTTATTATGGATGGATTGGAGATAATGGAGACCCAGATAATTTTTTAAGCTTGTTATCGGTTTCAGATCCTACGCTAAATGTATCCAGATATAATAATTCTGTTTATAATGATGGTATAAAAAAAGGACTTTCAATGCCAATAGGTGCAGATAGAAACAAAGTTTATACAGATCTCGAAAAATTACAAGCATCAGATATTGTTTGGTTACCATTGTGGCATACAAATCAATTAGCGGCATGCAGAACTAATATATCTAATTATAAAGTTCATATGACTGGTGTTAGCGATTTTAAATATGTAACTAAAAAATAGCCAAATATAATTTTATTGATACCGGAAGGTCAGTTTATTTAAATATAAAATTGAACTTCTGGTACAAATTTTTTATATCCAAATTCAATGAAAGGTTTGTTTTAATGTTAAGGTATATTATAAAAAGGTTTTTATGGCTTATACCTGTAATCATAGGGGTATCTTTAGTTGTATTTGTAATTATGAGAGTTTTTTCTCCTGACCCAGCTCCTGTAGTTTTAGGACAACATGCTACAGAAGCTTCAATGGAAATTTGGAGGCAAGCAAATGGTTTGAATGATCCTATATACATTCAATATTGGAATTTTTTACGTGGTATTTTCACAGGTGATTTAGGAGTATCTTACTATACTAAGACTTCTATTATGAACGAAATTTTAGTGAGGTTTCCTGCTACCGTTGAATTGGCTATATGCTCTATTTTAATTGCATCAGTTTTTGGAATTATAATTGGATCTATATCAGCTGTAAAAAAGAATTCTATTTTTGATAATATAGGAATGGTATTTGCACTTATAGGAGTATCGATGCCTGTGTTTTGGTTAGGAATTATACTTATAATTGTTTTTTCTAGTGTGTTTGCTATTTTTCCTTCCAGTGGAAGAATAGATCCATTATTACAACCCCAGGGAATGTCGGGTTTATTTTTGTTAGATACTTTGTTAATGGGGGATTTTGAGAGTTTTTTAGATGCATTAAAACATATTATTTTACCATCATTGACTTTGGGGTTGTCTTCAATGGCAATAATAACGAGGATGACTCGTTCCAGTATGCTTGAAACTTTAGGGCAAGATTATATAAGAACAGCAAGAGCCAAAGGAGTATCTGAAAGAAAAGTTATAACTAAGCATGGCTTAAGAAATGCGTTAATTCCTGTAATAACTGTAATAGGTTTACAGTTGGGAGCTTTGCTTGGAGGAGCAGTTTTAACAGAAAGCGTTTTTGCATGGCCAGGTGTTGGATCATATACTGTACAGGCTATTATGAAATCTGATTTTCCTGTGGTGCAAGGGGTAGTAATATTAATTGCAATTATATTTGTATTGATGAATTTACTTGTGGACATTGCGTATGCAATACTTGATCCACGTATTAAATATTCAAAAAAGGAGGGATAATTTGTATTGTGGAACAATTTAATGTGAATACTGATGAAAATCGAGTAGTGTTAGATAAATCAGAATCTAGATTTAAAGAGATGTGGAGTATTCTTAAATCTAATAAAGCTGCTCTAGTGGGGCTGTTTATAGTGGGATTTTTATGTTTTTTAGCTATATTTGGTCGTTTAATCATGCCATATGATCCTAATAATTCAGATTTATCTCAAAGTTTTGTTACTCCTAATTCAGAACATTGGTTTGGAACTGACCAACTAGGAAGAGATATATTTAGCAGAATACTTTATGGAGCAAGGATATCGCTAGTTGTGGGAGTAACATCGGTAGCTTTTTCATTGAGTATAGGAATAATAGTTGGTTCAATATCTGGGTATTGTGGTCATAAAATTGATGGATTTATTATGAGAATAATGGATATTATGTTAGCAATTCCTTCAATTTTATTGGCAATTACTTTGATGGCATCTCTTGGAAAAGGATTAGATAAAGCGGTTTTAGCTATCGGAATAGTTTCTGTACCAGAATATGCTAGAATTGTAAGAGGTTGTGTATTATCTGTAAAAGAAAATGATTATATTCAAGCTGCTAGAGTAATTGGAAATAAAAACAGCAGAATTATATTTAAACATATTTTGCCAAATATTTTAGCATCCATAGTAGTAAGAGCTACGCTTGGAATATCAACAGCAGTTTTAGAAACAGCTGCTTTAGGATTTTTAGGGTTAGGAGTTCAACCACCTGTTGCAGAATGGGGAGATATGCTTGGAAGATCTCGAGCATTTATATTTACTGCACCATATACGCTTGTATTTCCTGGTATTGCAATTACTATAACAGTTTTGGCATTTAATCTATTAGGAGATGGACTTCGTGATGCTATTGATCCAAAATCTAGAAAATAATTAAAGGCGGTTAGAGGCTATGCTGCTTGAAGTAAAAAAATTAGAGACTCAATTTAAAATAAAAAAAAATATTTATAATGCTGTTAATAAAGTGAGTTTTAATATAGACACGGGAGAAATATTAGCTATTGTTGGAGAATCTGGCTCTGGGAAAAGTGTTACTTCTCTTTCTGTTATGGGACTTATTCAAGATCCAGGAAAAATAGTAGGTGGAGAAATTTTATTTAAAGATGAAGATTTAAGAAATAAAACAGCTAAAGAAATGAGAAATATTCGTGGGAATCAAATTTCAATGATTTTTCAGGAACCTATGACTTCTTTAAATCCTGTATATAAAATCAAAAATCAACTTGTTGAAAGTTTAATTATTCATATGAAATTATCTAAAAAAGATGCATTCAAAAGAGCAATTGAGCTGCTTGATTTAGTAGGGATTCCTTCTCCAGAAAAAAGAATAAATGATTATCCTCATCAAATGAGTGGAGGGATGCGGCAAAGAGTTATGATAGCGATGGCGTTGTCATGTCATCCAGAGCTTTTAATTGCAGATGAACCTACTACTGCTCTTGATGTTACAATTCAAGCTCAGATTCTTGAACTTTTATATTCGTTGAGAAAAAAAATGGGAATGGCAGTATTATTAATTACTCATGATTTAGGTGTTGTTGCAGAAGCAGCAGATCGAGTTGTTGTTATGTATTGTGGGAGAATAGTAGAAGAAGCTGAAGTGAGTAAAATATTTAATAGTCCTAAACATCCTTATACTATAGGTCTTTTAAAATCAATACCTAAAATGGATGAAAATCAAGAAAAATTGTATATGATTAAAGGAATGGTTCCTAATCCTTTAGATATGCCAAAGGGATGCCCTTTTTCTGATAGATGTGAAAAATGTTTAGATAAATGTAAAGAAAATATACCAGCATTAAAGGAAAATGATGGAACTAAAGTCAGATGCTTTTTATATAGTGATGAGATAGAGGAGATAAAATGATGTCTGAAAATTTAATTGAAGTAAAAAATTTAAAAAAATATTTTATAACAGAAACTACAGCGCTTGGCAAGCCAAAGACAATATTAAAGGCAGTTGATGATGTTTCGTTTCACATTAGAAAAGGAGAAACATTAGGGCTGGTTGGAGAATCAGGATGTGGAAAGACTACTATAGGTAAAATGATAGTTGATTTATATAAACCTACATCGGGATCTATTATATTTAATAAAAAAGATTTAACTTTATTAAGCGAGAAAGAAAGAAAAAAATATAGAAAAGATATACAACTTATATTTCAAGATCCATACTCATCTTTAAATCCAAGAATGACAATAGGTGATATAATTGCTGAACCTATTATAATAAATAAAATTTATCCTAAAAATGAAGTTGAACAAAAAGTATCAAAATTATTAAATTGTGTAGGTTTAGCTAATCACCATAGAAATAGATATCCGCATGAATTTTCTGGAGGACAAAGACAAAGAGTAGGGATAGCAAGAGCTTTAGCAGTAGAACCTAAATTGATAGTTTGTGATGAACCAGTTTCGGCTTTAGATGTTTCAATACAAGCACAGGTTTTAAATTTGTTAGATGATCTAAAAAAAGAATTTGGGTTAACATACTTATTTATTGCACATGGATTAAATGTAGTTAAACATATAAGCGACAGAGTGGGAGTAATGTACTTAGGGAAAATTATGGAAATTGCAAATAAAGATCAGCTCTATGATAATCCTATGAATCCTTATACACAGGCATTGTTGTCGGCTATACCTACAATTGATGTG
>CAYJNP010000015.1:7949-9957 GCA_964371665.1 uncultured Eubacteriales bacterium
AGGAGATGTTCCAAGCCCTATAAATTCTCCTGATGGTTGTAAATTTTATACTAGATGTTTTAAATCTATAAAAATTTGTAGATCTTATACTCCAGATTTAGTTAAAGTAGATGAAACACATAAAGTAGCATGTCATTTAATGAATAGCAAGAAAAATATGTAAAAAAAGTAATAATATATTGACGATGGTAATATTTTATAATAATATGTTATAGAAATAGTTAATTTAAAAATAAAGGAGTAATTAAAATGAAAAGTCGAGTATTAATGAATGTATTTGTGTTTCCAATGTTTATTTTATTGTTTTATATTTTTGGAGCTACAGCATCTGCAGAGCCAAGAGATGTAGAAATTGTATTAGAAGGCGAAAGGGTAGTTAGTCATAATGAATATAATGAAGAAGGGCTTATAACAAATTTTAGCATTGAAGATGCAAGTATACATGTAGGCGAAAAGGGCCCATGGGTTGCAGGGTTGGTTGAGTGTGGGAAATGGAGATCAACAGTAATTATGAGAAGAGATGCATGGGAAAACCCTGAAAATTGGAGCTGGTTAATAAATAGTAAACCAGGGGAGGTTTCAGGATTTTTAGCACCTGAAGTTGCAGAAAATTATGTAGCTGTTTACATAAGAACTGGTAGATTAACACTTACAGCGGGAAAATATTGGGTTTTAAGTGATGGAATGAGAATGGGCACTGGATGTTGTGAATTAATAAAAGAGGAACAAAAATCCCTTAATTTCGAAGAAATCATTTTAAAAGGTTCTAGTGGAAATGATATTAATGTTAAATGTCATAATTTTTATAGAGAACCAAAGGATGATGAAACAAGGTTATATTGTGATTTTTTAGTGAGCCACGAAATATCGATATATGGAAATAAAGTTTGTGGAATAATGCCAAATAACGAAGGTAGAGCAATAATAATAGTAGAGAAAAGTGCCTTGGAATGTAGCGAGTTAGTTAATAGTCCATTAGTTATAATAGAAGATATTAGCAAAATATTAACAGATTCTAATTCTTCAAAAAACTTTGCAGCTGTTTCTACAAACATCAGTGAACTTAAGTTAGAAAATGAACTAGAATTAAAGAATTTTGAAACAGACTCTGGTTTGTGTTCTATCTCATTATTGTAAAATTGATATTTTTGAACTAAACTGCTGCATATGATCTAAAATACTTCGCCACTCTAGATAATTCAATCCAAGCGCCATCCTCATTATTTTTAGTTGCAAATTCTCTTATAATTTTTCCAGTTTGATCTTTTTCGTATCCGTGTCCTTTTCTAGAACTCCAAGGATTTAATATCTTTATATATCTGTAACCATCTTCTTCTTTATAGTCTGTAATAGCGTAGGCATGGCTTAGAGCTATTCCTTGAACCATAGCTTCTCCACAGTTTCCTTCTCCACTACTATTAGCATTTATTTCATTTTTTGAGCGTGTGCCGCAAACAATAGACTGATTTTTGTCTACTGCATTTTTAATATCATTCCACCATTGATTACATAATTCATCAAATAAACTATGCTTTTCATCTATAACTTTCCAAGTGTGATCAAGTTTTAACTTTTCCCCAGTAATAACTCTTGCTTCTAATGTTTCGTCCCCCCCCACAATTTGTTGGTAAGAATTATCATCATATCCATCTTTTTTAGAATATCCCAAATATTTTTGTTTAATTTGGCTTTGAACAAAAGCTCTTTCAGCAAGCAATACCCACAATGCGGAATCATAATTATACCCTGGGAATACTTTTAGTGTTTTGTAATATTTAGGAGTATAAGCGCAACTCAATAGTTTATTATCAGTAGGAACGTGTAATTTAACAGCAGCAGTGCCATCTCCTAAATCTTTAAACATACTTTCAATAATTTGAGGTTTATTGCGCGCAACAGCAGCAAGAGTAGCTAAAAAATAACAGTTTCCTAAATAACCTTGCCGAACATCTGAAGCGCTAGGTTTATGAGAAAAAATAGGCATTTTTTGAGTTTTTTTAGCTGATAA
>CAYJNP010000016.1:0-316 GCA_964371665.1 uncultured Eubacteriales bacterium
ATATCTATTATTTGATACTTTAGCGATGAACTCCCTGCGTTAATAATAAGAATTTTCATATTTGAAAGCATGACAGTTTATATTATATTTTTAATCAATATAATATAAACATCCTAAAATTCACGCTTATACCTCTCTTTCAATTTAACTTATTTGAAATATACTTTATATTATATTATAATATTATACTAATAATTTCAAGTCTTAGTTAATTAAGGAGTCTAATAAATGAAAATAGCAGCAATCATTAGTGAATATAATCCTTTTCATAATGGACACAAATATCATATAACTAAAACTCGCGAAATTGGAGCTA
>CAYJNP010000016.1:326-6913 GCA_964371665.1 uncultured Eubacteriales bacterium
CTGCAATACTTTCCAAAAGAGAACGAGCAAAAATGGCATTATTATCTGGAATAGATTTAGTTGTTGAACTCCCATTAATTTGGTCGATATCTTCGGCACAAAAATTCGCAAAATATGCAATTAAGCTAATACATTCCCTTGAATGTATAGATTTTTTAAGTTTTGGAAGTGAATGTAATAATATTAGAATTATTAATGATATTATTGATATATTAAATTCAAATCAATTTAATAAAATGATTTTAAAAGAATTAAAAAAAGGATTTTCTTATGCTACATCAAGGGGAAATGTTGTAAAATCATTATCGTGTGAAAATTTATCACGAATTCTAAGTTGCCCAAATAATATATTAGCCATTGAATATATTAAATCTCTAAGGGAAATAAATTCAAATATAATTCCGATCTCTATAAAAAGACTTGGCATTAACCATGATTCATTTGAAATTCTAAACAATATTACAAGTGCTTCAAACATAAGAAAAATGATTTTAGATAATAATATTAAATATAAATTTTTCATTCCCGAAGATAATTTTAAAATATTAAACCAGGCAATATTATTAAATAAAGCTCCTGCTAAAATATCAAAACTCGAAGTTGCTATATTAGCTCATTTAAGAATGTTAAATAAAAAAGATTTATTAAATTTACCTGATATTTCAGAAGGACTAGAAAATAGAATCTATAATTCAATAAAACATGCAACTTCTTTAAATGAATTATATTCATTAATAAAAAGTAAACGATATGCTTTATCTAGAATAAGAAGAATTATATTAAATTCATTTCTAGGAATAAAAAAAGAAGATTTATCTCGCGATATTCCATATGTAAAAATCTTAGGATTTAATAAAAAAGGCAAAGAAATTCTTAAATTAATTAAAAAAAAATCTATTATTCCAATTGTTACTAAACAATCTGATATAAAAACATTAGACAATAACGCAAAATATATATTTGATTTAGAAAACAAATCCACAGATCTATATAACTTATGTGTTTCTAAACCTCAAAAATGCGGCATTGATTTAACTGAAAAAATAGTTATTATATAATAATCTTTATTTTTAAAATTAAAAACTGTATTTAATTATGAATTTCTTTTAGATATTTTTAAAAATAAATTAAATACAGTTTTTATTATATATTTTATTTAACTAATCTCTATATTCTTCCATTATAAACGATTCAAAAATATCTCCTAATTTAATATCATTAAAGCGCTCTAAGCATATTCCACATTCATATCCTTGCGCCACTTCTTTAGCATCATCCTTAAACCTTTTCAACGATGATAATTTATCTTCCGCAACAATAATGCCATCTCTTACAACTCTAATTTCAGAATTTCTAGCTATTTTGCCTGTAAGAACATAACTACCAGATATTGTTCCAACATTACTAATTTTATAAACTTGTCTGCATTCAGCACTTCCAAGCTGAACCTCGCGATATTTAGGTGATAACATACCCTTCATAGCTGATTTAATTTCTTCAATACAATCATATATAATTCTATATAGACGAACATCGACATCATCACGTTTAGCTGTTTCCGTAGCTGCAGGTTGAGGTCGTACATTAAATCCTACGACTATAGCATTGGATGCACTAGCAAGCATTATATCAGATTCATTTATGGCTCCAACAGCCGAGTGAATAACATTAACTCTAACCTCACTATTTGAAAGTTTAGATATAGACTGTTTAATAGCTTCAGCTGATCCTTGAACATCCGCTTTAACAATAAGCTTTAATTCTTTAATATCTCCTACTTGCATATGATCAAATAAATTATCTAATGTTACTTTTGATTTGGAGTTAAAATTATCTTCTTTTTTCTTATTTTTTCGTTGCGATACTAATTCTCTTGCTAGCTTTTCATCGGAAACACAATTAAATATGTCGCCACCATCAGGCACTTCATCTAATCCTGTAATTCCAACAGGTTTAGATGGACCAGCTATTTTTATTTTTTCTCCTTTGTCATTAATCATAGCACGAACCCTTCCAACACAAGTTCCTGCAACAACTATATCTCCTATTTTAAGAGTTCCATTTTGAACTAAAACAGTTGCAATCGGACCACGGCTTTTATCTAACCTTGCTTCAATAACCGTTCCTTTAGCAGATCTATCGGGATTGGCTTTTAAAGCCTTTATTTCTGATATTAACAATACCATTTCTAAAAGTTCACTAATCCCTTGATTCTTCTTTGCTGAAATTGGAATACAAGGTACATCTCCTCCCCATTCTTCAGGGACTATATCATGTTCAGTTAATTGTTGTTTAACTACATCTGGATTGGCTCCTTCTTTATCCATTTTATTTATCGCAACAATAATCGCAACCCCTGCATCTTTAGCATGATTTATTGCTTCTATAGTTTGAGGCATAATTCCATCATCTGCAGCAACTACTAAAATAGCAATATCAGTAACTTGTGCTCCTCTGGCTCTCATTGTAGTAAATGCTTCATGACCAGGTGTATCTAAAAAAGTAATTTCTTTTCCATCAACATGTACACAATGTGCACCTATATGTTGAGTTATTCCTCCCGCTTCTGTTGAAAGTACATCAGATTTTCTAATAACATCTAAAAGAGATGTTTTGCCATGATCAACATGACCCATAACTACCACTACCGGAGCTCTTGATTTTAAATTATCATCACTATCTTCACTATCGTCTATTATTTTTTCTTCTATTGTTACAACTATTTCTTTTTCAACTTTGGCATGTAATTCCATTGCTATTAAACTAGCTGTATCAAAATCGATAGTATCATTTATAGATACCATCATACCCATAATCATTAATTTTTTTATTACTTCAGCCGCAGTCGCCTTTAATCTTAATGCTAATTCTCCAACAGTAATTTCATCTGGAACTGTAATAGTAAGTTGTTTTTCTTTTCTTTCTGTTGCTATTCTATTTAGCCTTTCAGATTCAGTTTCTCGTTTAGCTAATCTACGTTTGTTGCGATTATAAGACTTTTGATGAATTTTTTGCTTTTTTACAGTATTTTCTATTTTAATTTTTTCAGATGCTAATCTATCATATTTTTCATTATATTTATCTATATTAACTTCAACCGATCTGGTGTTTACAACTCTATTAACACTTTCTTTTTTTATTTCAACAACATTTTTATCATCATTTTTCAATTTTGATTTTTTTATATTATTATCTTTTAAACTATTAGATTTAGAATCTTTTTTTATATTATCATTTTTATTTATATTTTTTTTGCTAGAAATTTTATTAGAATCACTATTTTTAGTATTATTAATTTTTTGCCCTAATTTTTCTTCTTTCTCTGAATCTAAAATAGATTCAAAATATCTATTAAAATCTTTAACTTGATTTTTTTGAGTATAATGCTCCAAAACAAGCGACAACTCCTCTTCAGAAAGTGAAGTCATATGCTTTTTTACAACCCCAAAATATTTCTGAATAAGTTCTATAATCTCTTTATTTGCAATGCCTAAATCTTTTGCTAATTCATGTACTCTATATTTTACCATCATAAATGCAACCATTCCTCTCACAACTAAAATATACTTTGATTAATTCTTATTTAACTCCGTTCATTAATGATCTCTTTTATTTTTTCTGAAAATCCACAATCTTCTATAGAAATAATTCCGGTTTTTTTTCCTATTGATCTATATATATCTTCCATGTTTTCTTGAATATTTATAAAAGTAACCCCAGATTTCTCTGATAATAATTTTATTTTATTTGCGCTTCTAGGTGATAAATCTGAAGATAATAATATTAGTTTTGATTTATTTTTTAAAATAGATTCAGCAACACAATCATTTCCAAAAACCATACTTCCTGCTTTTCTAACAATACCCATAAACGATAAAAGCTTATTATCCATTTTTTTCAATTGCTCCTCTATTTTATCATATAATTCATTAGAAATCTTACATGATAAACTTCTTTCAAATCTTTTAGTTTTTTTTGCAAGTTTAAAACAATTGAAATCTTTACATAGATAAGCTCCTCTTCCTGGCTTATCTCCTAATATATCTAAACTTACAATTTTGTTAGAAAATTTTGCAATACGAATAAGATTTTCTTTCGGTAACATTTTTAAACAACCATTGCATTTTCTAAGTGAGCCTAGCTTTTCGTGCATTAATAAATCTACCTTTCCAATATTAACTGACATTAATTATTTAACTATTTATCATTTTCAAAAAAACCACTTTCTGGTTCTATATCTATTTTAAATCCTGTTAATTTGGCAGCTAATCTCACATTTTGTCCTTTATTTCCAATAGCTAACGATAATTGGTGATCAGGGACTGTAACTTTACACATTTTTTCTTCATCATCATTTTTTAATATAGTAACATTATTGGCATCTGATGGAGCTAACGATGCTGCTATAAATTTTTCAGGGTTTTCATCATATTCAATTATATCTATTTTTTCTCCGCCAGGTGCCCTCCCACCATTAGCAACTCTAATTCCGGTATTTCCATTGCAAGCTCCAATGGCAGCTATGTTTTTATCTTTACTTAATACTGCAATTTTGCTTCTTGCTCCAGCTTCTCTAGATACACTTTTTATCTCTACTATTCCCTCACTGATTTCAGGAACTTCCATCTCAAATAATTTTTTAACAAAATCAGGGTGTGTTCTTGAAATTATAACTTTTGGTCCTTTTTCTGTGCTTTTTACATCAATAATATAAACTTTTACATGGTCACCTTCTTTTAATTTTTCTATCCCCACTTGTTCATTTTTAATTAAAACTGTTTCTGCTCTACCTATTTTTACTGTAGCTGCTAAACTTTTCTGATCGATCTTCTCTACTACTGCACTTACTATATTTTTTTGTTTGCTTTGAAATTCAATCATAACTTGATCACGTTCTCCGTCTCTAATTCCTTGCCTAATAATATTTCTTGCGGTTTGAGCAGCGATTCTCCCGAATTCTTTAGTATCAAGCTTCACTGCAACTTTCTCTCCCAAAGTTATATCTTTATTAATAACTCTTGCATCACAAAAAGAAATTTCTTTTCCTTTATCACAAACATCTTCCACAGCTGTTTTTTTAATAAAAATATCTAATATATTTTTTTTCTGATTTATATTAATAACTATATCCTCATTGCCATTATAACTATTTTTGCAAGCTGTTATTATTGCTTTTTTAATTTTTTCAAACATAAAATCAACTGGTATTCCTCGTTCATTTTCTAGCAATTGAAGAGCTTCAAAAATCTCTTTACTATTTTTCATTTCAAAATTTCCTCCAAAAATTAATATTTAAAATCATCTAATTTTATATACACAGTATCCTTCTTATCAACAGATATATTGCCTTCATTAGTTTCCACTCGAACAACACCATCAACAAAACTATGTAATATACCATCAATATTTTTTTCTCCATTTTTTAATGGTCTTATAAATTTAATTTTAATTTTTCTACCAATATAAGGTAAAAAATGATTTTCTTTAGATAATTCTCTTTCGACTCCAGGCGAGCAAACTTCCAAGCAATATGATTTATTCATAAAATCAAAATCGTCAAGAGGTTTATCAATTGCCTTGCTCATAGCTTCACAATCTTCAATTGTAACTCCACTTGGCTTATCTATAAAGATTCTTAAATACCAATATATCCCTTCTTTAAGAAATTTTATATCCCATATATTTAAATTTAAACTATCAGCAATTGGTTCAGCTATTTTCCAAACAGCATTAATAGTATTTTTACCTTTATTATTTTTTGACAATTTACTTCCCTCACACAAATAAAAGAGCGGGTTTCCCCACTCTCCTTTTAAATTATTATTTTTATTCTACCATAATAATTTTTATATTGCAAGATTTTTAAAATTAATTAACATAAATTAATAATAAATGTAATAAAACGCTTGACTCAATATAGTTTTAATAATATAATTATAAATAGTTGTGTTTTTAAAGTAAAGTAAGGTAAATTCATACATTTAAATATGCGATCGATTAGGCTCTATTCGGCTTAGGCCCGTGAATCATGTCAGGCGGGGAACCGAGCAGCATTAAACGGATCCCTTTGTGCGATATAGTTGATCTTTTCGTTCGTATATTTAAATGGGTGGTAATTGTGGGTTAACTACAATTTAGCCTTGCTTTTGTTTTTTACCATTATTTATTTAATTTGCGGGGGTAATTTTTTGTACCAAGTATTATATAGAAAATGGCGACCAACAACATTTTCGGATGTCGTTGGTCAACCGCATATAACTTTAACTTTAAAGAATGAATTAAAAAATAATAAAATATCTCATGCATATCTATTTACAGGGTCTAGAGGAACTGGAAAAACATCTTGTGCTAAGATACTTTCTAAAGCCATAAATTGCTTGAATATTAAAGACGGAGACCCTTGTTGTGAATGTGAAATATGCAAAGGTATCTCAAATAATTCAATATTAGACGTAATAGAAATCGATGCTGCTAGTAACAATGGTGTTGAAAACATAAGAAATTTAATAGAAGAATCTCAATTTACCCCAACTCAAGCTACTTATCGGGTTTATATAATCGACGAAGTTCATATGCTTTCTATTGGT
>CAYJNP010000016.1:6923-9539 GCA_964371665.1 uncultured Eubacteriales bacterium
GTTTTCATTTTGGCAACTACTGAAATTCATAAACTACCTGATACTATTCTTTCTAGGTGCCAAAAATTTAATTTTCATAGAATATCTCCAAATGAAATAGCAGATAGGCTAATGTTTATTTCTGATCAGGAAAATGTTAATATTGATATAGATGCTGCTTTGCTGATTGCAAAAATATCTGATGGTGGCATGAGAGATGCTTTATCTTTATTAGATCAATGTATTGCTAAATCCGAGAATAATATTAATTCAGATATTGTAGCTGAAACTGCTGGACTTGCTGGAAAAGATTATATATTTAAAATTTGCCAATATATTTTAAATAATGATTCTAGAAATGTTTTAAATATAATAAATGATTTATACTCTTCTTCAAAGGATATGATAAGAGTATGTGAAGAGATAATTGATTATTTTCGAAATTTAATGTTAATAAAATCCAATGATAACGCTAGGGAATTATTGATTGTGTCTGATAGTGAATATTCAATAATTTCTAACCAAACAATTAATATATCTTTGAACTTTATATTAAAAGTTTTAGATAAATTACAAACTACTTTGGAGCGTATGAATAGAGGTTCTAACAAAAGAATTGATTTAGAATTGGCAATTATTAAAATATGTTCTCCTGAATTTGATTGTTCTCTTGATTCAATTATTGTTAGGCTTGAGGAACTTGAAAAAAATATTAAATCTAAAAAAATGTCAACAGATAAAAATAGTAATATAAACGACAATAAACTTTCTAATAGTATTTCTCAAGATATTTCTTCAGAAGAACATTTAAAAAATCAACCTCTAGATATTGTATTACTTCAAAAAGATGCTATTTCCTTTAAAGATTGGCATAAAGTTTTAAATATTCTTAAGAATTATTCTAAAACAATCGCAACTGCTTTTAGTGGATCTCGTGCTTACATTAGCCATAATTATGTATTAATTGACTCTACTAATTCTATGGCTTTTGAGTTGTTGAGAAAATCATCTCAACGTGATAAAATGAGAACTGCTATACAAGAAATAACAGGAAAATCTTATAAATTAGGTCCATATAAAAAAGAACAATCTATACCTAACGAAAATCCATTAGACGAGCTGAGCAAACAAGCTCAAGAAGCTGGAATTGAATTAAAACTTAATTAAATAATTTATTTGGAGGATTTTTTATGAAAGCTAGATTACCAAAGGCGCCTGGAGGAATTGGAAACATACAGAAATTAGCCCAGCAAGCACAAAAAATGCAAGAAAAAATGGATGAGGCTACTGAACAATTAAATAGTAAAACATATATTGCATCTTCTGGCGGAGAAGCCGTTAAAGTAGTGGTAACAGGGAAAATGGAAGTGCAATCTATTGAAATGAAACCTGAAATTATAGTTTCCGATTATGTTGAAATGCTTTCAGTTCTTTTAATTGCTGCAACCAATGAAGCTTTAAGATCAGCTAATGAAGATAAAAAAAATACTATGGAAAAAATTTCCGGATCTATTAATATGCCTAATATTCCTGGTATGTTTTAGATATGTCTGAATATAATGTGGTTTCACTTGAAAATTTAATAAATCATTTTGAAAGATTCCCCGGAATAGGAAAAAAAACTGCACAACGTTTGGCTTTTTATGTTTTAGAAATGCCTAAACATCAAGTTGTAGATTTTTCTAAATCTATTATGGATGCTTATAACAATTTAAAATATTGTAAAATATGCTGTAATCTCACAGATAAAGAAATTTGTCATATTTGCGAAGACAAAAAAAGAGATAAATTTGTTATATGTGTGGTAGAAGATCCTAGGGATGTTATTGCTTTTGAAAGATCTCGTGAACTAAATTCTGTTTACCATGTTTTGCATGGAACTATTTCTCCTCTTAATGGAATTGGCCCCGATAATATAAAAATTAAGGAACTTTTAGAACGAGTAAATGAAAAAAACAAGATATCAGAAATTATTATGGCAACTAACCCTACAGTAGAAGGAGAAGCTACTGCTATGTATATTGCAAAACTTTTAAAACCTATGGAAATAAAAGTTTCCCGATTAGCTTATGGTTTACCTGTAGGTGCAAATCTAGAATACGCTGATGAAATAACATTGCTAAAAGCTTTTGAAGGAAGAATTGATATAACTTAGTTAATAATAATTTTAATAGCTTGTGAGTTTATTTTTATTCTACATTTAGAATTTGTTTAATTGTATTTAAAAAATCCCCTTGTTTTATGGTTTTTCCATCTATGATATCTATTTTCATATCTCTAGCTCTTTTAAATATATACGACTTATCCTTTTTTATTGTAGCTAGTGTTACTAATATACATTTTGAATATATTCCTCCAAAATAATTTGGATACATACTTAGTTCTTGAAGTGCCTCCGATGATGGTTCTGAAAGTTTACAAGATACAAAAACTGCATGAACTCCACTAAAAAATGTTATGTCGATTTCATTTGTAACATTGTTAAATTCTATATTATTTGAATTCCAATTAATTTTTAAGCTTAATCTTACATCATTAAATGCTTTGTCTTGTTTTATTTTTATATATACATAAAGCTCTAACCAAGTTCCAAAATCTGTAAAATATTTTTTTAGTAAGCTATTTTTAAAAGAAAAG
>CAYJNP010000017.1:0-6737 GCA_964371665.1 uncultured Eubacteriales bacterium
AATCAACTTAAATTTTATAGTAATTTCTAAAATACTATATATACCCGTATTGAATTTAAAAAATAATTATGTTAATATTTAACCAATTGAAAGGAGTGTATTTATTTGGAATATATTTTGCAAACTCAAAATTTAACAAAGAAATTCTCTAAACAACTAGCAGTAAATGATGTTAGTATGAATATAGCAAAAGGTGATATATATGGTTTTGTAGGTAAAAATGGTGCTGGTAAAACAACTCTTATGAAAATTGTTACCGGGCTATCTTCAGAAACTAGCGGAAATATTAAATTATTTAATTCCGATAATCTATTGGCTGGAAGAAAAATGATTGGGAGCATTATCGAATATCCTACACTTTATGGTACTTTTACAGCAAAACAAAATTTAGAAATTCAACAAAAACTTTGTGGTAATAAAGATCCAAACAAAATATCTGAACTTTTAAAATTAGTAGACCTTGAAAATACAGGAAAGAAAAAAGCTAAGAAATTTTCTTTAGGAATGAAACAACGTTTAGGAATAGCTATGACTCTCATGAACAATCCAAAATTTTTAATATTAGATGAACCTATGAACGGATTAGATCCATCAGGAATTAAAGAAATTAGAGATGTTATTTTAAAATTAAATAAAGAAAAAGGTCTTACAGTTTTAATTTCTAGCCATATTTTAGGCGAATTAGCAAAAATTTCTACTAGATATGGCATAATTAACAATGGAAATTTAGTTGAAGAATTTACAACTGAAGAATTAAAAGACAAATTAAAATCTTCTTTGTCAATTAAAGTTAATGATATTGAAAAGACTGTTAAAATAATAGAAAATGATTTAAAAACTACTAACTACAAAATAATTGATGAAAAAATCATTAAATTGTATGATAATTTAGATAAATCTAGTCAATTAAATTCTATATTAGTTAAAAATGATATAATGGTTGAATATATTAATCATAATCAAGAAAATGAAGAAGACTATTTTATAAATCTTATGGAGGGAAAAATTAATGACTAATTTATTAAAATCAGATTTTTATAAGTTATTTAGATCTAAATATTTTTATATTTGTAATATAATATTGTTAGCTTTTGTAGTAATTACTTTAATAACTAGCATTGTAATGAAAACATCTATAGAAAAACTCGGAAATGATCTTGAAGATTTTACGCATTTTACAGATTTTTTGAATGGAATTCACTCTTTTCCTGTATTTTTTTCTCTTTCTTCAACAATATTTTTATTAGTTGCTATAATTATTTCAAACTTTGTAACACTAGAATTTTCCCAAGGTACAATAAAAAATATAATATCTATAGGGCATCCTAGAGAATATGTTTATTTATCAAAACTATTAACTATGTTATTTAGCGCTTTACATATTGTATTGTCATCATTAATCTTTATGGTTTTAAGTTATACTATTGCATTTGGATTTGGAAAAATTCCTGAAAATTTTTATCCTGAATTAATTAGAATGCTTTTACTTGAATTTCTAGTAATTTTTAGTGTTGTTTCTTTTTTTCTAATGCTAGCATTTCTTTACAGAAAAAATTCTTCTGCTATTTCAACTTCAATAATAATTATTTTTTTGTCACCTATTGTTTTTTCTCTTATCAACGCTTTGGGAAATTATTATTTTAAATTTAAGGAATTTCAAAGCGAAAAATATTTGATGATATCTTATAGTGATATTTTTGCTGATTATAAAATTGAGCAAAAAGATATTATAACAGGAATAATCGTTTGTATTTTAACAATTATTATAACCACTGCTATTGGTATGTTTACATTTAAAAAGAGAGATATTAATTAAAATATTATTATATATTTTAGCTTATTTAAATTTTTATTTATGACTGAAATTAAAATCATATTCCACTTAAATTACTTTTATTTTTAAGTGGAATATTTTTTATTTTATATTAAATTTTAACAAACAAATAATTTATTATTTTTTAAATTTTGATTTTATATTATGTTATTAATGATTATAAGAAAATATATTTTTTCTTGAATTTTATATAATAATATTGTATAATATCGCTTGTAATTAAATTTTGGACGTTTAGCTCAGCTGGTAGAGCATTCGCTTGACGTGCGAAAGGTCAGCGGTTCAAGCCCGTTAACGTCCACCACATAAATTTTCATTTCTTCCCTATTTTAATATCATTAAATAAAGAGAGCAAAATTTTGTTCTCTTTATTTTTGTATTACTTTAACAACTTTTTTACATTTTTATAAACTCATATAGTAATTTATCGCATCCTTTAAATCTTCTATCCCTTCACTATTATGAGACGAAATCGATAGTATTTTTATATTTTTAAAATCTTTAAACTGATTATTAAAACGATCTAAATTTTTAATCTTCTCATTCTTTTTTAACTTGTCGCTCTTAGTAAGAACTATTATAAAAGGATAATCATAATAATATAAATATTTTATCATATCTAAATCTTCATTAGTGGGTTTATGCCTAATATCCAAAATTTGAATAACCAACTTTATTTTTCTACTATCATTAAAATATCCTTCAACTAAGCTTTTCCATCTCTTTTTTTCAGAAAAAGATACCTTAGCGTATCCATACCCTGGTAAATCCACAAATTTGAATCCATCCAGTGCATAAAAATTAATGGTTACCGTTTTTCCAGGTTTAGAACTTGTTCTAGCCAAGTATTTTCTGTTAAGCAGTTTGTTAATCAAAGAAGATTTTCCAATATTGGATTTTCCAGAAAAAACTATTTCATCTGAATCGCTTTTAGGAATTTGTTCAAAATATCCCGCAGCCATTTCAAACTCAGCATTACTAAAACTTAAACTCATACTTTACTTTGTTCCCCTAAATATTATTGAGAATAACTCATTTGTTCTAATTTATTTTCATTTTTTAATGAAGAAACTGAAATATTTTTAGTATTATCTAAAGCATTTTTAAATACTATATCTAAATTATTAGCTAAAATAAAAGTTAATGCATCTTTTACAATAGGATCTATTTCAGCTAAATCAGAAGAATTTTCTGCTGGAATAATCACCTTTTTTATGCCAGCTCGATATGCAGCCATCGTTTTTTCTTTAAGCCCACCTATAGGCAAAACTTTTCCTCTAAGAGTTATCTCACCTGTCATCGCTAAATTTGATTTTACTGGTCTATTCTGAAGTATAGACAAAATTGAAGTAGCCATAGTTACACCTGCCGAAGGTCCATCTTTAGGAATTGCACCTTCCGGAGCATGAATATGAATATCATATTTTTTATAAAAATCTGCATCAATAAGAAGTTCATCACAATGACTCCTCATATAACTAACAGCTATTCTTGCAGATTCTTTCATAACATCTCCTAACGACCCTGTCAATTCTATTTTGCCAGTTCCAGGCATCAAAGCTACTTCTATTGGCATAATTTCTCCACCAACAGATGTCCATGCCAATCCATTTGTTACCCCTATTTCACTTTTATTACTAATCTCATTGTCTTTATATTTTTTAGGACCTAGCATGTCCTCTAAATCTTTATTATAAATTACTACTTTTTCTTTTTCTTCAGAAACTAATATTTTAGCAGATTTTCTAACTAATGACGCAATCGTACGATCTAAAGTTCTAACTCCTGCCTCTCTAGTATATCCTGAAATAATATCTTTCATAGCTTTATCTGTAAATTTTATTTTCTTAGAATTTAATCCATGTTTTTTAATTTGTTTGGGAATTAAATGCTTTTTTTCTATATGAAATTTTTCTTCATAAGTATAACTAGAAAGAGATATAACTTCCATTCTATCCATAAGAGGCCCAGGAATGGCGCTATAGTCGTTAGCAGTAGTTATAAATAATACTTCACTAAGGTCGAAAGGTAAATCTATATAATGATCATAAAATGTATGATTTTGTTCAGGATCTAATACTTCTAATAACGCTGATGTCGGATCTCCATGAAAATCATTGCTAAGTTTATCAATTTCATCTAAAAGTAATAACGGATTATTAACTCCAACACTTTCTATAGCCGATATAATTCTTCCTGCCATAGCTCCAACGTAAGTTCTTCTATGCCCTCTTATATCTGATTCATCCTTAACTCCTCCAAGAGCAATTCTTGCATATTTTTTCCCTATAGCCTTAGCAATTGAACAAGCTATAGATGTTTTCCCTACTCCAGGAGGTCCTACTAAACAAATAATTTGGCCTTTTATATCTGGAGAAATTTTTCTAACAGATAAAGACTCTAAAATTCTTTCTTTAACTTTATCCATTCCATAATGATCTCTATCTAAAATTTTTTTGGCTTTATCCAGATCTATAGAATCAACAGTTTTTTTATTCCACGGTAAATTTAAACAACTTTCTATATATGTTCTTATAACATTAGCCTCATGAGATCCAAATGACATTTTATAAAGTTTATCACATTCTTTTAGCAGTGGTTTAGATATTTCTTCTGATATATTTAATTTGCGAATTTTATTTCTAAGTTCTTCCGCTTCAGATTGGGGATTATCGCCCTCCCCTAATTCTTCTGATATAACTTTAATCTGTTCTCTTAAATAATATTCTTTTTGATTTTTATCTATTCTATTTCTTAACTTTACATTTATATTTTCTTCCAAAGAAAGTATATTTAATTCATCTGAAAGCATTAGCATTAAATTATCTAAACGTATTAAAGGAGATATTTCAGAAAGTATTTTTTGTTTATCCTGATATTTTAAAGCAATATTAGAAGCTATAAAATCAGCTAAATCACCTGCATCATCACACGATCTAACCCCAACTATCAAATCAGGAGGCATTTGAGGAGATATTTCTAAATATTTTTCAAATAATTCCTTTGTCTTTCTTATTAAAGCTTCACTTTTAGATGATATTGTCATTATTTTTTTTTCAGTTAATAATATATTTGCCACTAAAAAAGGTTCTTCTGCTACAAACTTATCTATTTTTGCTCTATAGTTTCCTTCAATCAAAACTCTTACAATGTTTCCAGGTTGCCTTAAAATTTGTTTTATCTTAGCAACAACACCTATAGAATGTAATTGTTCTTCTGTTGGTTCATCATCTTTCATATTTTTTTGAGCCACAAAAAATACTTTTTGATCTTTACTCATAGCTTCATTAAGGGCTAATATCGATTTTTTTCTTCCAATATCAAAATGAAGCATCATATCTGGAAATAATACCAATCCCCTAAGAGGAATAACTGGCAGTATTTGTTTATCATTTTTTAAACTTTTATTCATAATGATCTCCTCCTAAATGTTAAAATTATAGACTACAACATACTATACAATAAATAATAACATATTTAAATTAATATGTATAGTCTTATAACAAATGTTGTAGTCTATGATTAAATTTTAAATATTGTTAAGATGCATTAATATTTTTCTTATATCTATTTTTTTTACCTTCTTTAATAGTTATCGAAAATGGTTTTCGATCTGAATTATATATTATCTCCGCATCTTCATTTTTAGTAACAACACCTTCAGTCACCAATACTTTCTCTATAGTATGGTCTTTTGGAATATCATACATCAATTTTGCAAGCAATTCTTCCATTATAGATCTAATTCCTCTAGCTCCTGTTTTTCTATCAATAGCTTTTTTGGCAACTGCTTTTAAAGCTTTTTCTTCAAATTCTAAATTTACTTTATCTAATTCAAAAATTTTCTTATATTGCTTAAGCACAGAATTTTTAGGCTCTTTTATTATTTTAACTATAGATTCTTCATCTAAACCACCTAAATGAGTAATTATTGGTAATCTACCTACCAACTCAGGAATTAACCCATATTTTACTAAATCATGAGCTTCTACATTCTTCATCCAATCAGTAGAATCAATTTCTTGCTTTGTTTTTATATCCGCTCCAAAACCTAATGAAGATGAACTTATCTTCTTCTCTATAATTTTTTCAAGTCCTTCAAAAGCTCCTCCACATATAAATAATATATTAGAGGTATCAACTTGAATAAATTCTTGTTGAGGATGCTTTCTTCCTCCTTGAGGTGGTACATTAGATACAGTTCCTTCAAGAATTTTTAATAATGCTTGTTGCACTCCTTCTCCACTAACGTCCCTAGTGATAGATGGATTTTCAGATTTTCTAGTGATTTTATCTATTTCATCAACATATATTATCCCGCATTCAGCACGTTCTACATCAAAATCTGCCACCTGTATCAACCTTAAAAGAATATTTTCGACATCTTCCCCAACATATCCAGCTTCTGTAAGTGTTGTAGCATCAACAATAGCAAAAGGCACATCGAGTATTTGTGCCAATGTTTTCGCTAATAAAGTTTTTCCTACTCCTGTTGGACCTAATAATAATATATTACTTTTGTTAAGCTCAACATCTTCAAATTTACCAAAATATATGCGCTTATAATGATTATATACTGCAACTGATAACGCAACTTTTGCCTCTTCTTGCCCTATAACGTATTCATCTAATTTTTCTTTTATTTCATGCGGCTTAAGCAAAACTGTATTTGACTCCATACACGACATTTTAGATTTATGATCATCTTTTTCTTCATTTAAAATTGATAAACATAAATCAACACACTCATCACAGATACAAACTCCAGGCCCAGCAATTAACCTTATCGCTTGATCCTGTGGTTTTCCACAAAATGAACAACAAAGATTTCTATCTTTTTTTTCATCTTTTATAGACATTAGATCACCATTTCCTCATCGTTTATATATAACTTTGTCTACTA
>CAYJNP010000017.1:6747-8911 GCA_964371665.1 uncultured Eubacteriales bacterium
AATCAACTGCTTCCTGAGCAGTCATAAAATTATCCCTTTCAGTATCTTTAACTATTACATCAATAGGTTGCCCAGTATTTTCAGATAAAATTTTATTTAATTTATCTTTCATTTTTATTATACGATCTGCATGAATCATAATATCAGTCGCTTGTCCTTGAGCACCACCGCTTGGCTGATGAATCATAATGTCACTATTAGGCAAAACATATCGTTTCCCTTTTGCTCCCGCAGAAAGCAAAAAAGCACCCATACTAGCTGCCATCCCCATACATATAGTGGATACATCACATTTTATATACTGCATAGTATCATAAATAGACATACCGTCGGTAAAAGAACCTCCAGGGCTATTTATATATAAACTTATATCTTTAGATGGATCTTGTCCTTCCAAATATAAAAGCTGAGCTACCACCAAGCTAGCAGTAGTATTATTTACCTCTTCATTAAGCATTATAATTCTATCATTTAATAATCTTGAAAATATATCGTAAGAGCGCTCTCCCTTACTTGTTTGTTCGATAACATAAGGAACTAAACTCAACAACAACACCTCCAGCAATTAAACTAATTTATTTAATATTCAAAAACATCATAATTAATTATATTTTAACTAAATTATCTTTTATAAAATTCATTGATTTTTCAACTAAAATATCTTTTTTAAGTTGATCTTTTGTCACAATATTTTTTATCTTTTCCATTTCCATATTATACTGTTTCGATATATTAACATATGAATCTTCAAATTCATTTTCAGATACCTCAAAATCTTCTAATTTAGCAATAGACTCCAAAGCTAATCTAAATTTAACTTGACGTTCAGCTTGAGGTTTAAAAGTTTCATTAAATTTTTCCTCATTCATACCAGTATATTTCATATAAGATTTTATATCTAACCCTTGAGATTGTAGACGATATTCAAAATCACGCACCATTTCTTTTATTTTATTTTTATACATAGCTTCAGGAATATTTGCTTCCAATTTATCTACTATTTTATCAATAATTTGATTCTCAATTTCATCTTGATTCTTTATTTCATTTTGTTGTACTAGTTTTTTTCTAATGTCATCTCTATATTCATTAATCCCATCAAATTCACTAACATCTTTTACAAATTCGTCATCAAAATCTGGAATTTCTTTTTCCTTTATACTATTAAGTTTAACTTTAAACATGGATTCTTTACCAGCTAAATTCTCAGCTTGATAATCTTCTGGAAAAGTAACAATAATATCAAACTCTTCCCCTATTTTATGCCCTACAATTTGTTCTTCAAATCCTTTAATAAAATGCCCTTCTCCTAAAACTAGCTCATGATTCTGTGCTTTTCCTCCCTCAAAAGCAACTCCATCACAAAAACCTTCAAAATCTATAACAGTAACATCTCCATTTTTTGCAGCTCTATCTTCAACAGAAATAATTCTAGCATTTTTTTCTCTAATTTTTTGAATTTCTTTGTCAATATCTTCATCTGTGACATCCTTAATATTATTCGAAACTTCTATCCCTTTATAATTGTTAATTTTAGCCTCTGGCTTAACCGTTAATACAGCTTTAAAAATCAAACCATTTTCGCTCACTTCAACTATATCAAAATCTATTTTATCATCAATTACATCTAACCTAGCCTCTTTAACTGCTTGATCAAGCGCATCTGGATATAAAGAATTTATAGCTTCATCATAAAATATTTTTTTTCCATAATATCTTTCAATAAAAGATCTAGGCGCTTTTCCTTTGCGAAACCCAGGTATATTTATTTTACCTACTTCTTTTTTATAGGCTTTATCTACAGCATTTTCAAATTCCTTTGAATTTATAGACACCTCTAGTTCATATCTATTATCGTTAACTTTATTTACAGATTTAAGATCCATTTTTTTACCTCCCAAAAATACAACATACTTGGATTATTATATCATACAATTTTTTTTTTACCATATTTTTTTTATTATTTATGTAAAAATTTATATGTTGTTATTAATATTTTTAAAAAAGTTATTAGTCTTAAATACAATATATCAATTTTTTAGAATCTTTAAAATATAACTTGCACTCTTATATAGATTAACTATATTATTATTTTAATTTTTAATTATTAAAATATCACTAAATATATATTTAAAAAATCAAAATAATTCTTCGAATATATCCT
>CAYJNP010000017.1:8921-9438 GCA_964371665.1 uncultured Eubacteriales bacterium
AATCATATACATCAGAAACTATTTAAAAATAATTATTTACTAAACTTAACATTATAAGATTCTATTGAATTTTGAATTATCTCTAAAGCTTTTTCTACACCTTCAATTTCATCAACAGCAGTTTCTTTATGTTCTAAAGCTTTATATACGGAAAAAAAATGTTTCATCTCTTCAAACATATGCGATGGCAATTGGCTAATATCTGTAAATGAATTATATGTTGGATCATTTACAGGAATAGCTATTATTTTTTCATCTTTTTTTCCGTTATCTATCATAGTAATAATACCTATAGGATAACATTTAACAAGTGTCATAGGATAAATAATCTCAGTACAAAGCACCAATACATCTAAGGGATCATTATCATCCGCATAAGTCTTTGGTATAAACCCATAATCTGCTGGATAATGCGTAGATGTATGTAAAATTCTGTCTAAGGTAAGAAGTCCTGTTTGTTTATCTAATTCATATTTAGCCTTACTACCCTGTGGAATCTCGATTACAACAATAAATT
>CAYJNP010000018.1:0-1087 GCA_964371665.1 uncultured Eubacteriales bacterium
ATTAATATTATGTTATATAAAAATAAAAAAATATAAATTAATTAGAATAATTTACAATAAAATAAATTAAATCAACAAAAATGCTTGAGTTTTAATAATAGAATTGATATTATATAATAAGGAATAATGGAAAGATTAAGGAGCTATAAAAATGGTGACTAAAGAAAATATTATTAACCAAAGTAAAGAATTAGATTATTTTAGTGAGGGTAATAGCTATAAAGCATATAATTATATGGGGTCACATAAAAAAAAAATAGATGGAATTGATATAACAATATTTCGAGTGTGGGCGCCCAAAGCTAAATCTGTTTCTGTTGTTGGAGATTTTAACGATTGGAATAGAAACTTAAATAAAATGAAAAAGATAACCAATAATGGAATATGGGAATGCTGCGTTAGTTATGATATACCAGAGTATTCTGTTTATAAATATAGTGTTGAAACTTCATATGGGAAGATAATTCTTAAATTAGATCCTTATTCATTTCATTTTGAAACTAGGCCAAATGATGCTTCTAAAATTTATGATATAGAAGGATATAATTGGAACGATTTTAAATGGATAGAAGATAGGAAAAAAAATGTTCATTATGAATCTGCAATGAATATATATGAAGTTCATGCTCCATCGTGGAGAAAATATGAAGATGGAAATTTATTTTCATATAAAAAGTTAGCTGATGAGCTAATTCCTTATGTTAAAAATATGGGATACACTCATATAGAGTTAATGCCAATTACAGAATATCCATTTGACGGTTCTTGGGGATATCAAGTTACGGGATATTTTGCACCATCATCTAGGCAAGGAACTCCTCATGATTTTATGAGTTTTGTTGATAAATGTCATCAGAATAATTTGGGAGTTATTATAGATTGGGTCCCGGCACATTTCCCAAGAGATGAACATGGGCTAGCAAAATTTGATGGAGAATGTTGTTATGAATATTCTGATCCTAGAAAAGGTGAGCATAAAGAGTGGGGAACACTTGTGTTTGATTATGGAAGAAATGAAGTTAAAAGTTTTTTAATATCAAGTGTTATGTTTTGGTTAGAAAAATATCATGTTGATGGCATTAGAGCC